>JBOGJY010000145.1:0-22338 GCA_050745325.1 Terriglobia bacterium | reverse complement strand
CCCTTCATCGAGCGCTTGAGCAGCATCTCCACAATGAGCAGCCGGTTGATCTCGTTGGTTCCTTCGTAGATGCGGTTCACGCGCTGGTCGCGATAGGTGCGCTCGACTTCATAATCCGCGCTGAATCCGTACCCGCCAAAAATCTGAACTGTCTCATCGGCCACATCATCCAGGCATTCGGTGCCAGTCACCTTCAGAATCGAACACTCCACAGCGTATTCTTGAAGCGCGGCCAGCATCTGCGGCGGCGCGGCGGCGCTCTGGACGCCGGAGATTTCATCAGTGCCGCCGACCCGCGCGTCAATCATCCCCGCCGTGCGGAACGACATGCTCTCCGCGGCGTAAATCCGCTCGACCATCTGGCCAAGCTTTTCCTTGATCAGCCCAAAATCAGCAATGGGACGCCCAAAGGCTTGCCGCTCTTTGGCCCATTTGATGGCGGGCGTCATCAGGATTTTGCACCCGCCAATGCACCCGGCTCCCAGCTTAAGCCGGCCCATATTTAGAATGTTGAAAGCGATCCGGTGCCCCTTGCCGATTTCACCCAGGACGTTCTCAGCCGGAACGTAAACATTTTCGAACACGACTGGAGTGGTCGAGGAGCCGCGAATGCCCATCTTGTGCTCTTCCGCGCCGGGCGCTACTCCGGGGAACGCGCGTTCCACGATGAAAGCCGTAAATTGTTCGCCGTCAACTCGCGCAAAGACGATATAAACGTCAGCGATGCCGCCGTTCGTCGTCCACATCTTGGTTCCATTCAGGATGTAGTACTTGCCATCCGGGCTGAGTGCAGCCCGCGTTTTGCAATGAAGCGCGTCCGAGCCCGAGCCTGATTCACTCAGGCAGTACGCGCCCACCCACTCGGCGCGCGCGAGACGCGGAACGTATCTGGCCTTCTGCTCATGGGTTCCGAAAAGCGCGATGGGAAGGATCGCAATGCCTGATTGAGCGCCAATCGTCGCCGCCCAGGCGCCGTCGCGCGCCATCTTTTCCGAGACGATAATCGAGGAGACCTTATCCAGATCGAGCCCGCCGTATTGCTCGGGAACGTCCGTCGCGCACAAGCCAAGATCAGCCGCTTTTTTCAAGAGCTCGCGCAGCAGACCCGGCTGTTTCTGCTCAATCTCTTTGAGGCGTGGAGCTACCTCTTGATTAACAAACTCTTCGGCCGTTTGGGCGATCAGGCGATGCTGATCGCTGAGGTCCTCCGGGGTGAAGATTTCCTCTGGTCTTCTTGCCTCGATGAGAAAACTCCCGCCTTGAATCGTTGTCTTCCTGGGTTCGACAAATGAGGTCATGCACGCTCCGGATTCTGGATTGCTCTCGGGTTTTGGATTGGCTACCCTTACTGGAGGTTCTCAAAGATTCCCGCGGCGCCCATCCCGCCGCCCACGCACATCGTCACCATGCCGTAGCGCGAATGACGGCGCTTCATCTCTCGCAGTAGCGTGGCGGTGAGCTTGGCGCCCGTGCAGCCGAGCGGATGTCCTAGCGCAATCGCTCCACCGTTGACGTTGGTTTTCTCCGGGTCGAGGCCAGCGGCGTCGATGACGCTCAACGCCTGCGCGGCGAAAGCCTCATTCAACTCAATCAAATCAATGGCTGCGAGTTTTAGACCCGCAAATTTCAATGCCTTCGGGATCGCGTAAACAGGACCCATTCCCATCTCTTCGGGCAATGTTCCCACCGTGGCATAGCTCACAAAGCGAGCCAGCGGCTTAATCCCAAGTTGCTGGGCTTTTTCCGCAGACATCACTATCGCCGCCGCCGCGCCATCGCTGGTCTGCGAGGCATTGCCGGCGGTCACAGACCCCTTCGCGTGAAATGCAGGTTTTAGCTTGGAGAGCGCCTCAATCGATGTATCGCGGCGCGGACCTTCGTCCGTTCTGAATGTTATTTTTTGCGACTTCAGTTTCGCATTCCCGTCCGGCGTCACGATGGTCACTTCAACCGGCGCGATCTCTTCATCAAACTTTTCTGCATCGGCCGCGGCAAGCGCGCGCTGGTGGCTGCGGAGCGCAAACTCGTCCTGCCGCACGCGGGAAATGCCAAACTTGCGCGCCAGATTCTCCGCCGTCAGCCCCATGCTGAGATACGCGTCAGGGTAACGGCCGATCAAGTAAGGGTTGGGCGAAAAATGATGTCCTCCCATCGGGATCAGGCTCATGCTTTCCGCGCCGCCCGCGATGATGGTCTCTCCAAAACCCGCCATAATCTGCTCCGCCGCCAGCGCGATGGCCTGAAGACCGGAAGAGCAGAACCGGTTGATGGTCATCGCCGCGCAATCCACCGGCAGCCCGGCGCGCAGCGCGGCAACACGCGCAACGTTGTTCCCTTGCTCGGCCTCGGGCATGGCGCAGCCGAGAATCACGTCCTCGACGCCGCTCGCCTGAATCTGAGGCGTCCGCCGCAGCAACTCTTGCATGACCACAGCGGCCAGGTCATCCGGCCGGGTATTTCGCAAAGTTCCTCGCGGCGCCTTACCCACCGCAGTCCGCGCGATTGAAACAATCCAGGCTTCCCGCATCACGTCCTCCGGAAAATCATTCAAACCCAGACGGAGGTGGGCGGATGATCAGAAATAATTCGGCGTTGTATCCGTCCAGTCAAACTTTCCTTCATTCGCGTTGGTACCCGTTAGATCAAATCGGTTGCCAAACTCGTCCTTGTAATACAACCTCGTCGTCTTTCCCTTGATATCGTGCCGCACATTCCAGGCGGTCATGTTCTCAACCACGATTGGATTTTTCCCGTCTCCTCCCATGATCTTATTGGCCTCGAACCCACCCTTATCACCAATCTTAATCTGAAAGCTTTTATTGCCAATATCCTGCGCAATGTTCGCGCTTTCAAAATGCAAACCGTCCGGTAATTTGGAAACCCAGGCGCCCCCGGTGACGTGCGCCGCGATAGCCCGTAAAGCCTCCGCCTGCTGAGCGGTTGCGCGGCCGTCGATATACCAGACGATACTTTTGCCGCCGTGCGCGCGCACCAGGCGCAACCCCGCAAGATCGACGCCCCCATAATGACCCTTATCAATTTGGAACGAGGCGAGCGACCAGCAGTAATGGTGCGGCGACGGGCCCTGATGAAAGTTGCACCCGCAGGGTACCTGGCAGGTGCAAGCTTCACTCAACTCACCCTTAATTGACCAATGATGGCTGCTAACCGCCGCCGCCTGCGCGGCAATCAGCGCCATGACCCCGAAAGGGAGTAGACAGCAGAATATCCGAACCCAAAGCCGTCTCCGTTCCTGCATACAACCTCCCACCAAAAGATGTCAGTCTCCCGTTTGGCCTAGCCTCCTGGCGCCGCAAGCGCCGGACTTTTCGCAGCACCCTCGCTTAAAGCTATACTCCATATCTGGAGAGTTATCCCAGCCACTATGGAGAAGTATTGATTCTAAAGACTCGCTAGGCTTCGTTCCGCAAATTTTGTGTTCTTGGCCGCACTTCCCATCCCATTTTCTAGTCTTTTTCTAATGTGGGCGCCTTATCGAGCGTCATATTCAGGATACCAAAAAGCGATGAGAACTTTGAGACAAATGGGATGAATGGGACGGTTTCTCGTCTCTGCCCCATCCCCTAAACGCGGAGCCGCAGGTACGGCGCGCCGGTTCGAACCTAAGAATGCTCATTTCCGAACGGCCGCTCAGTTCCTCAATGGCTTTCCGTTCTTCAGCATATGCTGAATTCGTTCGACCGTTTTCTTCTCGCCGCAAAGACTCAAAAAAGCTTCGCGCTCGAGGTCGAGCAAATATTGTTCGGAGACCTTTTGTGACGATTTGAATTCGCCGCCGCCCGAGAGCACCTTGGCAAGCTGTGTCCCAACCACCACATCGTAATCTGAGATATATTCCGCCCGGCGCATCAGGTGTAATGCCAGCTTCATTTTGCTGAGCGCCGGCTCGCCGAGCACGGGCACATCTTCGCGTGGCTGGCCCGGACGATAACCCAGCCTCACAAGGTCGAGCGCCATCTGTTTAGCCGAGGCGATCTGCCGGTCTCTATTCATACAGATGATGTCATGAGGTGACAGATAGCCCAGCTCCCTAGCCTCTGCCGCGCTGGTTGAGACTTTTGCCATACCGATGTTTTGAAACGCCGCCTTCAACGGAAGGAATGCGTCCGCGTCGCCTTCAGCGGGAACAGAAGCCGCCGCCCGGATCATCATCTCCTTCGAGCCGCCGCCAGCCGGGATCAGCCCCACGCCGGTCTCAACCAATCCCATGTAGGATTCCCCCGCAGCAACCCTGCGCGCACAGTGCAGCGCCATTTCCACACCGCCGCCTAGCGTCATCCCAAAGGGCGCCGCCACAACAGGCTTGGGCGCATACTTCAAAGCCATGTTGGCATTCTGGAAGGCGCGCACGGCATTGGTGACTTCGTCCCACTCTCCTTCCTGGATGCTGAGAAGCAAGAGAAGAAGGTTTGCTCCCACGCTAAAATTCTCGCCTTGGGCGCCAATCACCATCGCCTCAAAGTGCTCATCCAGCGCTTTCAGACCGAAATGGATCATTTGGATCGCATCGGGTCCTATGGTATTCATCTTGGAATGAAATTCGAGGCACAACACGCCGTCGCCAAGGTCAACCAGGCTTGCCCCAGGATTGCGTTTCACTTCCTGGCCAGAGGACCGGATAGAATCGAGCAGCAAAATGCCCGGCTTTTCCTTGATGGTCACATAATCCGCGCGGCGCCGGTCAAAAACGGCCGTTTGTCCGGAAGATTTGAGATAAAAAGACGTTTTCCCCGCTGCCAGCAACTCTTCAACAAGGGGCGGCGGCGCAATCTTTTGCTCGCGCCATTGCGCTACGACAGTTTCCATTCCAATGGCGTCCCACAACTCGAAGACACCGCAATCCCAGTTAAACCCCCATCGCATGGCGTGATCAACCGAAACGATATCATCCACAATTTCCGGGATGCGGCTGGCGGCATAGTGAAATGTGCGCCCCAGAAGCTTCTGATAAAAGCGGCCGGCGCGGCCCTGGGCCTGAAACAAAGTCCGCACGCGCTGGCGCGTGTCTTCGATGCTCTTTGTGACTTCCAACGCATCGAGCCTACCCGTCTGGGACTTCTGGCGGGGACGGTAATCGAGCGTGTCTAAATCCAAAGTGAGGATTTCACTTTTGTCTCCGCTCTTTGACGGAACCCTTTTATAGAATCCTTGCTGGACTTTCTCCCCCAAAAGACCGCGCTCAATCATTCTTTCCATGAACGCGGGAATGCGAAAGCTTTCGCGGCGCTCATCTTCAGGCAACGATTCACGAAGGTTGTTCACCACATGCGCCATCACGTCGAGCCCCACGAGATCCGCCGTGCGGAACGTCGCGGACCTGGGCAAGCCCATTGCGGGACCCGTGAGCGCGTCCACATCCTCGATCGATAGGCCCTCTTCCCGCATAATCTCCAGCGTTGTGAGGTGTACAAACACGCCGATGCGGTTGGCAATAAAGTTCGGCCGGTCCTTTGCGATAACGATGCCCTTGCCCAGCGCTTCGTCTCCAAACCTGGAGATTCTTTCCACGACTTCTGGCAACGTGTCAGGCGTGGGGATGATTTCAAGCAGCTTCATGTAACGCGGAGGGTTGAAGAAATGCGTGCCCAGCCAATGCCGGCGGAAGTCCGCGCTAAGACCTTGCGCGATCCTTTCAATTGAAATCCCGGAGGTATTCGAGCTGATGACGGCGCCGGGGGCAATGAACGGCTCCACTTTTTCCAACAAGCTACGCTTAACAGCAAGGTTTTCGGTGACAGCTTCGATGATCCAATCACAGTCCTGGAGCAGCTTCAGATGATCCTCAAAGTTTCCCGTGGAAATCAAGGAAGCGCATTCGGGGATGAAGAAAGCCGCCGGCCGCGATTTCAGAGCCGTTTCTAGACCCGCCTGCGCAAACCGGTTGCGGACGCGCGGGTCGAGCAGCGTCAAATTCTTCTTTTCTTCTTCAGAAGTCAGCGAGGAAGGTGGCCGGTCGAGAAGGACGCAAGAAACTTTTGCGTTGGCCAAGTGTGCGGCAATTTGGGATCCCATCGTTCCGGCCCCAAGCACTCCAACTCTGCGAATTGGACGCATCATATTTCCCTTCCTTGAAGATAGCACATCCCACAGCGCGGCTGGACCAAAGTGGCGGGAAGGATGCGAAGATCTCCAAATCCCTTGCCCGTCCGGCGCGCGGCGAGCAATTTTATCATTGCGTCTATCCCTTGTACACTCAGCGAGTTAAGGTTAGATTCGGCGCCGCTGTCCGATCGCCGCCAGCCTTCCAGAAATAATTCGTCCCATTTGTCTCATCCGTCTCCAAGTTCTCAGAGTGAATTGCTAAGATGGCTCCAATCCCAGTTTACGCAGTCTGGCTGGGGGCGATGGGGCTGGCGGGCTGAACGTATCTAAGGCGCGGCGCCAGGAATGCTTATAGCAGCAACTATTTTTAATTATTTGCATCTAACGGGGTGTAGTGGATATAATTTCCACTACACTCCATCGCGCGGCGGAGAGGCAAGCCAGCGTGAGGAAACCAGCGAATGACAACTCGCTGGCTAGCGCGGGCTTTCTTGACGGGAAAGGAAGAAGGAGCATGGCTTTCATCCGGAAGCGCGGAAATGCCTACTATCTGGTCCATAACGTCCGGACCCACGGGCGAGTCGAGCAGCTTCATCTTGCCCGTCTGGGCAGCCGTCCGCGAATCAATGACGAAATTATTCAAGGCGTCACGGCCAAACATCCGTTTGTGCGAGTGGACTGGGAAGGGTTGAGGGAGCAGGCCTCAAGGAAGCTGGTAGCTCCCGTCGCAAACGATTCGCAACATTTACGCAAGCTGATCGATGAAGTGCGCGATTTTCATTTAAACATTGCCGATGTCCGGTTGCCTTATTTGGGGATGATTCAAAACCGTGAGTTGCGATCGCAGTTGCTGACTGAACTCAAGCTTCTGCGAGGGACCCTCGATGTGAAGTTAAATTCTTCCCGCAAAGATAATCTATTGAATCTGCGGGGAGGCGTTTCGTGAGGTGAGGCTATGAATTCAGACCAAACCCTTCTCGATCCAACTTTGTCGAGCCCGGAAGTGCGCGATTTTGAAGCGGCTCTTCGAAAGAGAGTCGTGGGACAGGAGCGGGCGATCAGGCAACTTGGCCGTATTTATCAAGTGCATCTGGCGGGGCTTGGCGCGCCCGGCCGGCCCATTGTGAACCTTCTTCTGCTAGGCCCCACAGGATCGGGCAAGACCCGCCTGGTCGAGGCGTCAGCCGAGGTGCTTTTTGGCGCGGCCGATGCCCTGCTGAAAATTGATTGCGCCGAGTTCCAGCACAGCCACGAAATCGCCAAGCTGATTGGCTCGCCTCCCGGATACCTGGGCCACCGCGAGACTCCACCCATGATCACACAGGAGGCGCTCGAAGAGCACTTTACCGACAAGTTGAAGCTTTCGCTCGTTCTCTTTGATGAGATCGAAAAGGCCAGCGACGCTCTCTGGCAGCTTCTGCTAGGCATCCTGGACAAGGCGACCCTGACTCTGGGCGACAATCGGCGGGTGGATTTTTCGCATTCGCTGATCTTTATGACATCGAACCTCGGGTCCCAGGAGATGGCGCGCCTGATGACCCAGGGCCTGGGATTTTCACCTGGAGCCGAAGAGGACAGCGCGGAGCTCGATCAGAAAATCTATCGAACTGCGAGCGACGCCGCTCGCCGGAAATTCTCTCCTGAGTTCATGAATCGCATCGACCGGGTCATCGTTTTCCGAACGCTCACCGAGGAGCACTTGGGCCGGATTCTCGACATCGAAATCAAGCGCGTTCAAGAACGGGTCATGACGTCAAGCGGGGATGAGCAGTTTGTCTTTAAATGCACCCCGGCGGCGCGCGAATTCCTGCTCCGCGAAGGAACGGACTCCAAGTCAGGAGCCCGCCATCTAAAGCGGGCCATCGAGAGACATTTGGTGTTTCCGCTTTCAAACCTAATCGCAACGCGGCAGGTTACACTCGGAGATTTAGTTACCGTTGATTACTCTGAGGAGACCGGCCGTCTGACATTCCTGAAGGAGCGCCAGGGCGCCTTGGTTATTCCAGCGGAGGAACCTGGCAGTCGAGAACTGGCGCTTGTACCACTATCCTGCGGTCTCGGAGCCTCGTCTAACGCGTTGGTTCGCCGGGTGGCGCGGGACTGAGGAGGCGCCTGGCGCGCGGCGCCTCCTTCCCGGAAGACCAGAGATGAAGCTACGTCCGGAACGGAGAATTGAATTTTTCCTTGATGTCTTCGGAGATTGAAGCGGAGATAGAAGTTAACGAATCGCCGTGCGGCGCCGGCCGGAAATAATCACAATAATTAGCAGATTCCTTATCGCGCGTCCACTCGGCCTGCGGTTCGTTGCATTGGTTATGTTTGGAGGATCGTAAAAACCGCAATTTTTGCAGCAATGCAGGTCCGCATCACAGCGCGGACACGCCTCGCGGGAGCCGATGCGCGCGTCCGGTACAAACGCGCAGCCGCTTCTCCGCATTTCCAGCAATGACAGGTCATCGTCATAGCTAGCCGCGCCTTGCGTATGCTCAGGTGGCGCCTTTTAGGCGCCACCTGAATCAAAACCAGCAAACACCCTCAAAAAGCTTTGGCTATTGTGTGCTCGCCTGGTCTTCGTCGGTGAGATCGCTGGCAACCGCCGGGGCGGGAGGAATCTCAGCTTCGAGGACCGCCTCAGATTCCACCGCCGAAACTTCTGGCTGCTGCGGTTCAACTTCGGTAAGCAGGTGGAAGTTACGGTAGAACTCAAGACCCGTACCCGCCGGGATCAAGCGGCCCATGATCACGTTTTCTTTCAGACCGCGCAACTGATCTACGGCGCCCCGGATGGCAGCCTCGGTCAGGACCCTTGTAGTTTCCTGGAAAGACGCCGCGGAAATGAACGAGTCGGTTGAGAGCGAAGCCTTAGTAATCCCAAGGAGCAAAGGCCTGCCGGTGGCGGGCTTTCCATCCTGGGCGGAGGTGCGGTCATTTTCCTCACGGAACCTGAACTTGTCGACGTGCTCGTCCAGGAGGAACTCCGTGTCGCCCACCTCTTCAACCTTCACCCACCGCATCATCTGGCGGACGATGACCTCGATATGCTTATCGTTGATATTCACACCTTGCAGCCGGTAGACTTCCTGAATCTCATTAACCAGGTAGTTTTGCAGCTCCTTTTCACCGAGGACGGCAAGAATATCATGCGGGTTTCTCGGACCGTCCATCAACGGCTCACCAGCCTGCACGCGCTCACCTTCCTGCACTGACACGTGAACGCCGCGCGGCAGCAGGTATTCCTTAGGCTCGCCTTTCGGCGGAACAACGAGAATCTTACGCTGCCCCTTCGAAATCTCACCATACCTCACCACACCGTCAACTTCTGAAATCACCGCGGTCTCATGCGGGCGCCGGGCCTCAAACAACTCCACAACACGCGGTAAACCACCGGTAATATCCTTGGTCTTGGTCGTCTCACGCGGAATCTTGGCCAGAACATCGCCCGGGCTCACCGGATCCCCTTCCTGCACCATCAGGTGGGCGCGGGAAGGCAGCAGGTATTTCTTCGCTGAGGACTTTGCAGCGCCCTCAGCCTTAATCATCAGTTGCGGCTGCATTTTCTCGTCCGGAGAGTCAGTGACCACCCAGCGCGAGAGGCCCGTCACCTCATCAACTTCCTCGCGAAGTGTAACGCCCTGTTCAAGGTCCTTGAACTGAACCGCGCCCCCCACCTCGGTAAGGATGGAGAAAGTGTACGGATCCCATTCGACAATAATATCTCCCGGCTTTACGGATGAGCCATCGGCAACCCGGATTCTGGCTCCGTAAACGACCGAATGGCGTTCCCGCTCGCGCGCCTTCTCATCAACAACGGCGACGAACCCATTGCGATTCATCACCACAAAGTGACCGTCACGATTCTTAACCACGGTCAGGCCGAGGAACTTCACATATCCGCTATTCCTCACCTCGAGGGCAGACTGTTCGCTCACGCGGCTGGCAGCGCCGCCAATGTGGAAGGTCCGCATGGTGAGCTGCGTGCCAGGCTCACCGATAGACTGCGCCGCGATCACACCGACCGCCTCGCCCATCTCGGCAAGCTTTCCGGAAGCCAGGTTCCGGCCATAGCAACGCACACACACGCCGCGCCGTGATTCGCAGGTAAGCACCGAGCGGATCTTCACCCGCTCAATGCCCGCCGACTGAATGGCGGCGGCGAGATCTTCATTGATCTCCTGGTTGACTTCGACGATGACGTTGCCTTCGTAGTCCTTAATCTGTTCGAGGGAAACGCGGCCCACAATCCGGTCGCGCAGTGGCTCCACGACCTCACCGGCCTCGACAATCGGCTCCACAAAGATTCCATCTACCGTGCCGCAATCAAACTCAGAAATAATCACATCCTGCGCGACATCGACGAGACGGCGCGTGAGGTAGCCAGAGTCGGCCGTCTTCAGCGCCGTATCCGCCAGACCTTTTCGCGCCCCGTGCGTAGAGATGAAATACTGCAGCACGTTCAGCCCCTCGCGGAAGTTCGCGGTGATCGGGGTCTCGATAATCTCGCCCGAAGGTTTCGCCATCAAGCCGCGCATTCCAGAAAGTTGCCGGATCTGCTGTTTAGAGCCGCGAGCGCCAGAGTTCGCCATGATAAAAATCGGGTTCATTTCTCCCGATTGATCCTGGTTTTCCAGCGTCTGGAACATTTCATCCGCCACACGGTCGGTCACATTGGACCAGATCGCAATCACCTTGTTATACCGCTCGCCGTGAGTGATCGCCCCGTCTTGATATTGTTTTTCGACTTCAATCACTTCTTTCTCAGCGTCAGCCACAAGCTTGGGCTTGCTTCCCGGAACGACGAGATCGTCGATGCCGATCGAAATTCCGGCTTTGGTCGCGTAGAGGAAACCCAGGTCCTTGACTTCATCGAGCATTTGAACCGTAGTATCGAGGCCAAAGCGCAAGTAGCAGTAGTTGACCAGCGCGCCCAGACCTTTCTTGCGTAACAAGCCGTTGACAAAGGGCATACCTTTAGGCAAGTGATCGTTCAGAATCACCCGGCCTACGGTGGTCTCGATAAATTGGTTCTTCACGGTTATGGGTTCCGTATGAAGAACTTCCTGGTCGTCATAGGCGTTCTCCAAGTCAATCACGCGGCCCGAATAGCGGAGCCGGATCCGGCTGAGCGTTTCCACTTCTCTCGCTTCGAGAGCAAGAACGACGTCCTCAGGAGTAGCAAATGACCTGCCCTCGCCGCGGCTCCCCTTGCGGCCCTTCGTCAGATAGTAAATTCCCAGGACCACGTCCTGCGTGGGAATCGCAAGCGGCGCGCCGTTGGCGGGCGAGAGAATGTTGCGCGCAGAAAGCATCAGCACCGAAGCCTCAATTTGAGCCTCGGGTGACAGCGGGATGTGCACCGCCATCTGGTCGCCGTCAAAGTCCGCGTTGAACGCGGTGCACACAAGTGGGTGGATCTTGATGGCCTTGCCTTCCACAAGAACCGGCTCAAAAGCCTGAATGCCCAGGCGGTGAAGGGTGGGGGCGCGATTGAGCATTACCGGATGGTCCCGGATAACTTCTTCGAGAATGTCCCAGACGATGGGCTCCTGGCGCTCCACCATCTCTTTAGCGGCCTTGATGGTTGCGCACTGGCCGGTCTGCTCAAGCTTGTGATAGATGAAGGGCTTGAAAAGCTCCAGAGCCATCTTTTTTGGCAGGCCGCATTGGTGGAGTTTCAGCTCCGGGCCCACCACGATGACGGACCGCCCCGAGTAATCCACACGCTTGCCCAACAGATTTTGGCGGAAGCGGCCTTGTTTGCCCTTAAGCGTGTCCGAGAGCGATTTCAAAGGACGGTTGTTGGTGCCGCGAAGGATGCGGCCCCGGCGCCCGTTGTCGAAAAGCGCATCCACGGCTTCCTGAAGCATGCGTTTTTCGTTGCGAATAATCACGTCCGGCGCGTGTAACTCCATCAGCTTCTTCAGCCGGTTGTTCCGGTTGATCACGCGGCGGTAAAGATCGTTGAGGTCCGACGTCGCAAACCGGCCGCCATCGAGGGGCACGAGAGGGCGAAGCTCCGGGGGGATGACAGGGATCACGTCCATGATCATCCACTCCGGCTTATTGCCAGATTTGCGGAAGGCTTCAACAACCTTCAGACGCTTTGCATACTTCACCCGCTTCTGCTGAGAGGGGTCGTTCTTCATCTTCGCGCGCATCTCTACCGACAGCGTATCCACATCGATGCGCTTCAGAAGCTCCTTGATCGCCTCAGCGCCCATGCTGGCGCGGAATTTCCCAGGAAAGTCCTGCTGCAACTGCCGGTAGCGTTCCTCCGTCAGGATTTCCTTTTCCTTTAGCGCGGCTTCACCGGGATCGATCACGACGTAGCTTTCAAAATAAAGAATACGCTCGAGATCACGAAGAGAAATGTCGAGCAGATGCCCAATACGGCTGGGAAGCCCCTTGAAAAACCACACATGAGAGCACGGAGAAGCAAGCTCGATGTGCCCAAGACGCTCCCTACGCACCTTGGAAAGAGTCACCTCCACACCGCACTTGTCGCAGATCACGCCGCGGTGCTTCATGCGCTTGTACTTGCCGCAGAGACACTCCCAGTCGGTTACCGGACCAAATATACGGGCGCAGAAGAGACCATCCCGCTCCGGCTTGAACGTACGGTAGTTGATCGTTTCCGGTTTTGTAACTTCGCCGTGTGACCAGGACCGGATTTTTTCCGGAGAAGCCAAGCTCACACGAATATTATCAAATTCACCTATCAGGCTGACGCGGTCGTAAGGGCTGCTTCGAAACAATGTATGCCTCCTTAAGAAGGAGTATGAAAAAACTGATGAGTTTGCCTCGCGCAAGCGTCATTCTGATGAACTGGCCTTACGCGAAGGTAATAAATTCCGTTTTCATGCCCCGCACAACAAATGGAGAAAACTTTGCGTCAAGAGCACGAAGCCGCAGAGGCGGTCAGCAAGTCTCAGGTATTACGTCATAGGACAAGCGCGCATCGCCGGGACGCGATAACCAGAGGTCCATCACTTCCCGGAAGCCGCAACCAGCTCGGGCTGTTCTTTAGGCTTCTTGATCAACTCAACATCCAACCCCAGGCTTTGCAGTTCGCGCACTAAAACGTTGAACGACTCTGGAACGCCAGGCTCGATGGCGGCCTCGCCTTTTACAATCGCCTCGTAAATTTTGGCGCGCCCGTAGACGTCGTCGGATTTGGCGGTAAGGAGTTCCTGCAAAATATGAGCGGCCCCGTACGCTTCGAGCGCCCAGACTTCCATCTCTCCGAACCGCTGGCCGCCAAATTGCGCCTTGCCGCCGAGAGGCTGTTGCGTGATCAGTGAGTATGGACCAATGGACCGCGCGTGGATCTTGTCATCAACCAGGTGGGACAGCTTCAGCACGTAGATGTAGCCCACCGTGACCGGCTGATCGAACTTCTCTCCCGTCATACCGTCATATAGAGCGATCTTTCCCGAATGCGGCAGGCCCGCCTTATCCAGATACTCCTTGATATCCTTTTCGGTCGCCCCGTCGAAGACCGGCGTTGCGAACGGAACCCCGTGCTTGTATGTCCTCGCAAAATCAAGGACTTCTTCGTCGTCAAGGTCATCCACCAGCGGCCCCACGCCGCGCAAAATGCCTTTCAGTTCCTTTCGCACTATCTCGGCGCGGTTTTCCTGGCTCAGCATCTGAATCAGCTTCGTTCCGAGCTCCTTGGCCGCCCATCCCAGGTGCGTTTCTAGAATCTGCCCCACGTTCATGCGGGAAGGAACACCCAGCGGATTAAGAACCACTTCCACCGGCGTCCCGTCGGGCATGTAAGGCATATCCTCTTCGGGCAGAATCCGCGCGATGACTCCCTTGTTGCCGTGGCGTCCCGCCATCTTATCGCCCACCGACAGCTTGCGCTTCATGGCGATGTACACCTTGACCAGCTTGATCACGCCCGGCGGCAACTCATCACCCTTCTTCAGCTTGGCGACTTTTTCATCGGTAATCTTGCGTAGGATATCAATCTGCCGCGATGTCATCTCCTCGATCTCGTCCATCTTCTCAAGGAGCGTAGGGTCTTTCTTCGCAATCCTGATCCGTTTGAGGTTGCGGGTGGTGATCCGCCCCAGCGATTCACGATCGAGCTCGGCGCCCTTCGAAAGCAGCCGTTTGTTTGTCTTTTCGTCGTGCAGGTCGGCCAGCAGCTTCTCCCCTTCGAGCAGCGCCGCAAGCCTCTCCACCCGCTCCGTATTCAAGATACGGATTTCATCATTCAGGTTCTTTTCCAGCCGCTCCACTTCGCCGGCCTCAATGGACCTTGCCCGCTCATCCTTTTCGGCGCCCTTCCGCGAAAAGATTTTGACATCGACGACGATACCCTCGATACCCGGAGGGCACGTCAGCGAAGCGTCCCGCACTTCGCCCGCCTTTTCGCCAAAGATGGCGCGAAGCAGTTTTTCTTCCGGCGTAAGCTGCGTTTCGCCCTTGGGCGTGACCTTGCCCACAAGGATGTTGCCGGGCACAACGTAAGCGCCGATTCGAATAACACCGCTTTCGTCGAGATCTTTCAGCAGCGACTCAGAAACGTTGGGAATATCCCGCGTGACATCCTCGGGCCCGAGCTTAGTGTCCCGCGCTTCAATCTCGAACTCTTCGATATGGATCGAAGTGTAAGAGTCTTCCTTGACCAGCTTCTCGCTTACCAGGATCGCGTCTTCGTAGTTATATCCGCGCCACGGCATGAAAGCCACCAGCACGTTTCGTCCGAGAGCCAGCTCGCCACCCTCGGTGCAGGGGCCGTCTGCGAGAACGTCGCCGGCCTTAACCTTCTGGCCTCGATTGACCACGGGTTTCTGATTGATACACGTGTTCTGATTGGAGCGGCGGAACTTGATGAGCTGATAGATGTCCGCGCCAACTTCGCGCGAAAGGTGCCCGCTGTGGCCGCTGCCTTCGACGCGCACGATAATGCGCTCGCTATCCACGCCGTCAACCACGCCGTCGCGCTTGCACAACACCACCGCCCCCGAATCGCGCGCCGTGACTTCCTCCATGCCCGTGCCCACCAGCGGCGCCTGCGCGCGCAGGAGGGGAACGGACTGGCGCTGCATGTTCGACCCCATCAAAGCGCGATTGGCGTCGTCGTTTTCGAGGAACGGTATGAGCGAGGCGGCCACGCTCACCAGTTGCTTGGGGCTGACATCGATATAATCCACATTTTCACGCCGGACCAGGACAAAGTTCCCAGCCTGCCGCGCATTAACCAGCTCGTTGGAGATACGTCCCTTTTCGTCCACCGGCACATTAGCCTGGGCGATGATGTGCTGGTCCTCTTCCCACGCCGAAAGATAGAACGAAGTGGGATCGTATTCGACAACCTTCCGCCGCTTCTCGCGCAACTCTTCGCAAACCTTCTCGACCTCTTTCAACTCCACCTGCTCCCCCACCCGCCAGGGACCGTCCCCGCCGTGAGTGATGGTCGCGTAATCCACAATCGCGCCGTTACGCACCTTGCGATACGGGCTTTCGATGAAACCGTACCCGTTAATCCGCGCGTAGCAGGAAAGCGACGAGATCAAGCCGATGTTGGGCCCTTCCGGCGTTTCGATGGGGCAAAGCCGGCCATAGTGCGTGGGATGTACGTCGCGAACCTCAAACCCGGCTCTCTCTCTCGAGAGGCCGCCCGGACCCAAAGCCGACAGGCGCCGCTTATGCGTAATCTCAGAAAGCGGGTTGGTCTGATCCATAAATTGGGAGAGCTGCGAAGACCCGAAGAACTCGCGGATGGCGGCCATCACCGGCTTGGCGTTGATCAGGTCATGCGGCATCGCAGTGGACATTTCCTGATAAACCGACATCTTTTCCTTGATGGCGCGCTCCATGCGCACCAGACCAATGCGAAACTGATTTTCAAGCAACTCACCCACCGCCCGGACGCGCCGGTTGCCCAGGTGGTCGATATCGTCAACACTGTAGGCGCCGCCTGGGTTCTTGCGCAGCTTGAGCAGGTAGCGGATGCACGAATAAAAATCCTCCGGTTCCAGAGTCCTTTTATCGAGCGGCAATTGAACGGCGGACGATTCAGAATGATCTGTGGCAAGCGTTCCTTCGCACCCGCGAACCACTTCGGAGCACAATGCGCCCTCGCGCTGGCCCACATAAATCTTCTCGTGGTCAACCACGAGATAGAAATTGGTGGCGGGCAGGTTGCGCGCCTCCTGCAGCTCAAAACTGGTGGCCTTGCTGTCGATGCGCGTCTTGAGCCGCGTATAATATCCCAGCTTGATGTTGAATTTCAGGCGGCCCACGCGCGAGAAATCGTACTTGCGCGGGTCAAAGAACATACCGTTGAAAAGTGAGGTCGCGGTCTCCAAAGTTGGCGGATCGCCCGGCCTCATCTTGCGATAAAGCTCGATCAAGGCCTCCTGCGGCGTTTTGAGGGTGTCGCGCTTCAGCGTCTGGCCGACCACAACTCCGGTGTCGTCGCGATCGGGGAAAAAAATCTCAATCTCCGGAATTCCAGACTCGAGAACGGCGCTCAAGAGGCCAGCCGTCAATTCGTTGTTTGCCTCAACCACCACTTCGCCCGTTGCAGTATCGACCAGGTCCGCCGCGGCGTAAGCGCCCTCCACATCCTGCGGCGCCACCTCAACCTGCGTGATCTTGGCCTTCTGAATCTCTCTCAAAACTGAGGTTGTAACCTTTTTGCCCCCGTGAAGAATGATCCCGCTGCGCGAATGCTCCACGTTCTTCGTTAGGCGCAGCCCGATGATGTTCTCAGACACGTCCATCAGAAGCTTGCCGTCCTTGATATCTATGCGGGAAGACTGGTAGAAGGCCTTGATGATTTCACTATTGGTCTTCAGGCCGAGCGCGCGCAGGAAAATGGTCGCCAGAAATTTCCGTTTACGGTCAATGCGAACGTAAAGGACGTTCTTACTATCGTATTCGAACTCAACCCAGGAACCGCGATAGGGAATAATTTTCCCCAGAAAGTAGGTTTTTTGCGAGGCCGATTCGAAAAAGACGCCCGGCGAGCGGTGCAACTGGCTGACGATCACACGCTCCGTCCCGTTGATGACAAACGTGCCATTCTCCGTCATCAGAGGGATTTCACCGAAGTAAACTTCCTGCTCCTTGATGTCCCGAATGCTCTTCTGTCCGGTGTCACTATCCTTGTCATACAGAGTGAGGCGGATCGTAACCTTGAGCGGCGCAGCGAACGTCATGCCGCGCTCCTGGCAATCGGTCACATCGTACTTCAACTGCAGCGCCACAGGATCGCCGCACTTATTGCAAAACGTAACCACGTTTTCGTTGAAGGTACCGCAGCGCGTACACAGCACTTCTCCCGTCTTAAACGGGTTGGTAATTACCGTGTGGCCGCAATTCTTGCAAGTACTCCGCAAGTGATGCAATCCACGCAGACTGCCGCATTTGCACTCCCAGTTGCCAATCGAATAGTCAACGAAATCGAGCTGCGAGACCCCGCGGAAATCTGTGATGGGAAAGACCGAGTTAAACACGGCCTGCAAGCCGGTGTCTTCCCGCTCGTTTGGAAGAAGATTCATCTGCAGAAAGCGCTCATACGATGCCCGCTGCACCTCAATAAGATTAGGAATGGATATGACAGTTGGGATTTTGGAGAAGTTGATGCGATGACGCGACACGCCGTTCCGGCCGTTAGGCATCCCTTGTACTCCTTGCTGTAAAGATTTTCCGTACTATTTGCGTAATGGCAGACCACGCCCCTATGCTATATAGGATGCGGCACCCACTGCCATGGATACAATGGCCTCCGTCTGCCGTCGCAATGCCACGGTCCGGCCTGCTCTTGCGGGATTCATCTTCCCCCCGCAAACGCGCCGGCCCGGCGCGCTAAAACCCTTTAAGTTACTTCACTTCGACCGTAGCGCCAGCGTCAGTGAACTTTTTCTTGATGGTCTCGGCTTCTTCTTTATTCACGCCTTCTTTGACCGGCTTGGGCGCGCTATCCACTAAGTCCTTTGCCTCTTTTAAGCCGAGGCTAGTGACTTCGCGGACCGCCTTGATGACGTTAATTTTGTTCGCTCCGACAGCCGTCAAAACTACCGAGAACTCCGTCTTCTCTTCGGCAGGCGCGCCCGCCGGCGCCGCAGCGCCAGCCGCTACCATCACGGGAGCCGCTGCCGCTGCGCTCACGCCCAGCGCCTCTTCAAGCGCCTTCACCAGATCCGCCGCTTCCAAGAGGTTTAATCCTTTGATCTCTTCGACTAATTTTTGCACCCGTTCTGACATCGTATCTTTATCCTCCTAAAATTTCCGGATCAACTCAGACCGGCCTTGCGCCTACGATCAGCAACTCAAAAGAACTAATGACCAGCCGCATCTTCGAATTTTTTCTCCTGCACCCCTTGCTGAATCACTACAGCCAAATTCCTGCCAATCGCCGCCATCGCCGTTGCCACGCGCTGCGCTGGCGAGTTAATCAGGAAAAGAACCTTGGCGAATAACGCCTCACGAGAAGGGAGCGCCGCAATGGCGTTCAATTCTTTCAGGTCAATAACGCGCCCTTCGACAACACCCGACTTAAACACCAGAACGGCATTGTCTTTGGCATACGCCGTTATGGCCTTAGCCAGGGCCACAGGGTCCGTTTGGGTGTAGGCTACCGAAGTGGTTCCGCGCAGCCCCGCCGCCGCTGGCGCGGCAAGTGTGCCCTCGGCCGCGCGCTCGATGATGCTATTCTTCACCACGCGGTAGGTTGCTCCCACGTCCTCAAGCTTGCGGCGAAGCTCGAAATCCTGGCTCACCGTAATCCCTTCAAACCCCGAAAGGATCACCGTCTTGGCGGTTGCCAGTTCTCCGCGAAGCTGGTCAGCCTTCTGCTGTTTAATATCCTTTTTCATGAACACCCTCAAAAACCCATCGGCTTCGGAATGCCTGGTCATCCCGCCATTCACACCATATCCAAACTCAGAGCGGACCGGAAATCAGGCCGCCTCAACCGAAGCCAAATCAATCGGAACTGCAGGTCCCATCGTCGACGAAATCGTAATACTCCTCACATACCGGCCCTTTGCTGTGGCGGGTTTGGCTTTAAGAACATTTGAGATCAGGGCGTGAGCGTTCTCCGCCAGTTTTACCGGCTCAAAAGAGACTTTGCCGACCGGGCAGTGGATAATCCCCGTCTTATCCACTCGAAACTCCACTTTGCCCGCCTTCACTTCCCTCACCGCCTTTGCGACGTCGAGCGTGACGGTGCCGGTTTTCGGATTGGGCATGAGGCCCCTCGGCCCCAGGATCTTACCCAGGCGCCCTACCGATTTCATCATGTCCGGAGTCGCCACCACTGCATCAAACTCCATCCAGCCTCCCTGGATCTTCTGGACCATATCATCCCCACCCACGTCATCGGCCCCAGCCTCCCGCGCTTCGCGCACCTTGTCGCCCGATGCGACCACAATCACACGCTTGGTTTTCCCGAGGCCATGCGGCAAAACAACAGTTCCGCGCACCATTTGATCGGCGTGCTTGGGGTCGACACCCAAGCGGATGGACACCTCAACCGTCTCATCAAACTTCACAAAGGAAGCCTGCTTGACCAGTGGCATGGCATCGGACAACGTGTAGGCGGGTTTGGCCACCAACTTCACAGCCTGTTCGAATTTCTTTCCCAATGAGGCGCTCCTCTTAAGAAATCAAAAACTTTAGCCTAAAAATGGATAGCTGCTGCTCCACATCCCTAAGGCGCGATCTCGATCCCCATGCTGCGGGCGGTTCCCCTGACGGTCGCCATGGCCGCTGCAAGATCTCGCGTATTCAAATCCTGCATCTTGGCTCGGGCAATCTCCTCGACCTGCTTTTCCGTCACCTTTCCCACTTTGTTTTTGTTCGGCTCACCAGAACCCTTGGCGATCCCGGCGACTCGCTTCAGCAGGATCGCCGCGGGAGGAGTTTTGGTGATGAAAGTAAAAGAGCGATCCGCGTATACGGTAATCACAACGGGAATAATCAAGCCTTCCTGATCTTTTGCGGAGGTCTTCGCATTGAAAGCCTTGCAGAACTCCATGATGTTTACGCCGTGCTGCCCCAGAGCCGGCCCAACTGGCGGCGCTGGCGTGGCTTTCCCGGCGGAAATCTGCAGCTTGATCATTGCCTGAACTTTTTTTGCCATGTTTTACCTTAGCTAGCCCTTCTCGACTTGGTAGAAATCCAGTTCCACCGGCGTCGAACGGCCAAAAATTGTCACCATGACGCGCAGAGTAGAGCGGTCGTCATTGATTTCGTCAACCAAGCCGGTGAAATCTTTGAACGGCCCTTCGTTAATTTTGACCGTTTCGCCCTTTTCAAATTTGAGCTTCGGCTTCGGGTGCTCCGCCGCAACCTCGACACGGTGGACAATTCGGTCAACCTCTTCGCGAGTCAACGGGCTCGGCATCAGGCCCGAACCCACAAAACCGGTTACTCTAGGCGTCGAACGCACCAAGTGCCACGTCTCGTTATCAAGCTCCATCTCAACCAAGACGTATCCCGGATAAAAAAGTTTGGGCGCCACCACTTTCTTCCCGCCGCGCATCTCCACGACGTCCTCGCTTGGCACAAGGATGTCGCCAATTCTTTCTCCAAGCCCGGCAGCTTCCACCCGGCTCTTTAGCGTCTCCGCAACTTTCTTTTCGAATCCGGAATAGCTATGAATGATGTACCAATTCTTTGGCATGAGCGGCGTTCTTAATTGTAAAATCGGGCCGGAACCCTGAGGGAAAACCCCTTGACGCTTAAGCGGTGCGTTGCGACAAATATGTGAGCATCTTTAAAACTAAATACTGAAAAGTATGATCGGTCATAAAGAAAAAAGCTCCAAACACAAACGTGGTGAACAAAACCATGACCGTTGTTCCGTAAACTTCCTGCTTGCCGGGCCACGTGACGCGCCGCATCTCTACCTTAACTTCACGGTAGTAATCAAGCAGCCGCTGCCACATTCCACGCTGAATTTTGATCTCATTGGCCATAGTTGGTTTTCGGCGTCTGATGTTTTCCGTATTGCAAGTAGAGGCGCAGCCTAGCCTCTCTGAATGGCAGGGGCGGAGGGATTCGAACCCCCACGTCCGGTTTTGGAGACCGGCAGTCTAGCCGTTAAACTTACGCCCCTTAACCTCTCGCCAGGCAATGCCCACCGCAGCCCAGCCGGTTACGGCGCCCAAAACGGCTTCAGGGGCCAGGGTCGCCCTTACTGGCCTATTTCACTTCCTTGTGAGGAGTGTGGTGGCGGCAGGACGGGCAGAATTTCTTGAGCTCCAACCGGTCCTGGTTCTTCTTTTTATTTTTCGTACTCGTGTAATTCCGGTTCTTGCACTCGCCACACTGTAATGTGATAATTTCGCGCATGATGCCTACAGCGAGCTACCTAGCCCACTACCATCGGAAGTTTAACCGTCGTTTTGGGAATTTACTGGAGAACAGCCCCTTAAGAAGGTTGAAGCGCCAGGAAGCTCTCTACCTGACGATGGCCTGAAATAGTGACAGCACACCTCTCCCCGATCTCCTTCAGAGCTTATAACAGAAAAATTTTAATGTAAAGCATTTTTTATGCCAAAAAAGAAAAGGTTTCCGCCACCTAAGACGGCAAGGCGCTACCCAGTTCTCTACCTATGGCGTTCCCTTCAGCGGGGCTAAATCACGCGTTCTTCCGCCCGGCAGCCGCTGCTGCGGCTCTTTTTTGCAATTCTTCGGGTGCTATGTCCTCGATATGTGTTGCAATGTACCAAACATGGCCAAAGGGATCCAGCACTCCACCCGTCCGGTCGCCGTAAAACTCATCCTGCAGCCGCCGTTGTACCTTAGCCCCAGCGGCAATAGCCTGGTTGAAAACCGCATCCACATCTTCAACGTACAAATGTATGCTTACTGGTGACCCGCCGAGCGTTTGCGGGCTTCGAGCGCCTATTTCGGGGTGTTCATCTGCAAGCATAATCACCGAATCGCCAATCTTGATCTCGGCATGGCCTATTCTGCCGTCCGGCTGCGCCATACGTAGCAACTCCTTGGCCCCAAATGCCTTCTTGTAAAATTCGATGGCATTAGCGCCGCCGCTGACGATCAAGTATGGCGTCGCAGTGTGGTATCCCTCGGGAATGGGTTTCACTTTACCACCCATAAGTTTTCTCCTTTTGCCTTATTCTGCGCCGGCGGCTTCTGCCATGCTTCGATCGCCGGTCTTTGTAGATTCTCTCTTGAATTTCAAGAGATTTTTATATTCATGCTGCTGCGCCTGAGGTCGAGGGTGAATCGGCCTGGGCCGGGAGACGAAAGACCTTCGAACCGTCGTAGAGCTGATGATGTTTA
>JBOGJY010000144.1:0-4956 GCA_050745325.1 Terriglobia bacterium | reverse complement strand
CGTTGTAGCCGGGGTTGTAATTGTTGAGCAGGTAGTAGGCGTTTGGGGCGCAATCGCCGCCTCGGAATGGGGCGTAAGACAAGGAATTAAGATAGTTCATGATGGGGGCGACACCCGGCTGGGACATCTCAGAGCAATTGCTATACGAACCGCCGGAATAGAGATAGAGCTTATAGTCCCGGGGCATGAACGCTCTCGCTCTGGATGGCGCTTCGCAGGGTAGGTTTGATGGCGTCGGCGAGAACCAAGTCGACCCGGCAGCCGAAAAGATCCTCCAGGTATTCCTTCAATGCCATGTAGTTAGCGAAGGTCTTGGGTTCAAGCTCGACGACGAAATCGAGGTCGCTTGCTGCGTCGTTTTCACCCCGCGCGGCCGATCCAAAAAGGCTCAGGTTTTTGGCGCCGTAACGACGCAAATCGTCGCGCTTCCTCTCGAGAATTTGCAAGATTCTGTCGCGGTCCTGAGGGTCATCATCGCCCTTCCATTTATGTTCGCGCTCCGCAGAAGGCGCGTAAGGATTAGTTGGATCGCCCCACAGTCGAATCCCTTTGAGCGCCTTAACGATATCGCGCGGCAGTCGTGTAGTAGGCTGGGCGAAGGCATTGACGTAAAGCTCCAAGCCGTACTTAACCGGCGGCGGGCCATCGTCTTCGAGTTTGAAAATCCCAACGCCGCCCAGGTTTTCATAACGGGAGTCGGTAAAGTAGCCGCTCAGCACGCGTCGCGGGTTTACCCCGATGAGTAGAGGTTTTGAGTAAAGGGCCTGATACGCATGCAAGTCTGGATCATGCTTAAGGTCCCAAAAAAGATCGTTGCTGACAACCAAAAGGCTTGGGGCCTGATCGTCGAACTTTCCGTAAGCCTTTTCGATGGCGCCCTGAATCGGCCTCCTGATGTCTATTCGGCGCACTTCTAAATCGATAATCTTGGGTTGTCGCGCTCTTCCGGCCTGAATCTCTTCCTTTGTAAGCTCGCCCTGGGAATCCCGATGCTTAACCTCCACAACTGTGCAACTGCCGCTAGGGCCTTGAATCACGAACTCTCCGTCCGAGTTTGGCCCCCCGTTCGGCTTCCAGGTGCCGCGCTGCGGCTTGTAGCCATTAAGAGAGAAATACCGGGCAACACGAAGCTCGGCCAGGGCTGCATCGCGCTGACGGTCACCGCCTTGAAGGCGAGCAAGATATTCATCGAACACATCATTACTCGCGGCAAATTCGAGCAACTGCTCGAGTTCATCCGCCTTAACCTGGGTGGCTGGGTACGAATCAGACCATTTTGTGTTTTGCACGACGCGGCGGGTGAATGGTCCCAAGGAAATTTGGTCGTTCATAGTTCGACCTACGTCAACGATAGTATTATACATCCCATACAAGGCAAAGGTTTAATAACCCTCGGCGCCGCCAATAGCGCATTTCGCTTATGGGATAGATAAAAACAATTGATTTTCCAGGCAGCGCCCAGGGGAGGCATAATCTATAATGATACCCACAGGGTATTGGTGTCTCTTATGACCAAGGAAGACGTTCATTGTAGCGCGGAGGCGTATCAAACGGTCGCGCGCGGCTTGCCCGCGGCGCAGGGCCTCTATGACCCTTTGAATGAGCGGGATGCGTGTGGCATCGGCTTTGTGGCCAGCATTGAGGGCCGTAAGTCCCACGATATCATTGCCAAAGGCATCCAAATCCTGATCAACCTCACGCATCGCGGCGCGTGCGGCTGCGACCCGGAAACAGGCGACGGGGCCGGAATCCTGATCCAAATTCCACACGCTTTTTTCGACCGCGAGTGCTCGCGCTGGGGCTTCACGTTGCCGCCGCCTGGGGAATACGGCGTGGGGATGGTGTTCCTTCCCGTCGCGCGGCAAGAGCGCGCGCTTTGCGAGGGGATTCTGGAGAAGATTGCGAGCGAAGAGGGCCTCAGCGTGCTCGGCTGGCGCGACACGCCGATCGACTCCAATTCCATCGGCCGCCTGGCACGCAACACCCAGCCTTACATTGAGCAGATCTTCATCCGCCGCGGACCTGGCATGGACCAGGACGCGCTCGAGCGCAAGCTTTACGTGGTCCGCAAGCGCGCCGAGTCCGAAATTGCCGCGAGCGAAATGAAAGAGAAGGGATTTTTCTACCTTCCCTCGCTTTCCTCGCGGACGATTGTCTATAAGGGCCTGCTGCTGGCGCCGCAGATCGCGCACTTTTACAAAGAGCTCTCCGACCCCGACGTGATGAGCGCGCTCTGCCTGGTGCACCAGCGGTTTTCCACTAACACGTTCCCCACATGGCACTTGGCGCACCCGTACCGCTACATCTGCCACAACGGGGAAATCAATACGCTGCGCGGGAACACCAACTGGATGTACGCGCGGCAGTCTGTGCTGGCGTCGCCGCTCTTTGGAAAAGACATTCAAAAGCTGATGCCCGTCATCACGCCGGGCGGTAGCGACTCGGCCATGCTCGACAACGCCGTGGAGCTGCTCACGCTTTCCGGCCGCTCGCTTCCCCACGTCCTTTCCATGCTGATTCCCGAGGCCTGGGATAATGACGCCACCATGCCCGCCGACGTCCGGGCTTTCTACGAATTCCACGCTTCCATCATGGAGCCGTGGGACGGTCCCGCGGCGGTGGCCTTTACCGATGGCCGCGTGATCGGCGCGAAGCTTGACCGCAATGGACTGCGCCCCGGCCGCTATCTGGTGACGAGCGATGGTTTGGTCATCATGGCTTCGGAAGCGGGTGTGCTGCCGGTGAAGCCGGAATCCGTGCGCATGAAAGGCCGGCTTGAGCCGGGCCGCATGTTGCTGGTGGATACCGAACAGCACAGGTTGATCTCCGATCAGGAAATCAAGCAGCAGCTTGCATCGCGCCACCCTTACGGCTTGTGGGTGAAGGAAAACCAGATCACGCTCGATCACCTCCCAAGCCCCGCCAAGGTGAAGGAGACAAACCATGAAACCATCCTCATGCGCCAGCGCGCGTTTGGTTATACGGATGAAGACCTGAAGTTCATTATCGGACCGATGGGCGCAAAGGCCGAAGAGCCGGTCGGCTCGATGGGCATCGATACGCCTCTGGCCTGCCTTTCGGACCAGCCGCAGCTTCTGTTCAACTACTTCAAGCAGATGTTCGCCCAGGTGACGAATCCTCCGGTTGATCCGATCCGGGAAGACCTGGTGATGTCACTCAACAGCTACATTGGCAGCGAGGGCAACATTCTCGAAGAGTCGCCGCGCAATTGCCACACGCTCAAGCTGCGCCACCCCATCATTACCAACTGGCGCCTGGAGAAGCTGCGGCGCGTGAGCTGGGGCGATTTCCTGGCCACCACGATTCCCATGATCTTCCCGGTTGAGGGCGGCGAGGCGGAGCTTGAAAAGGCGATTCACCGCCTGTGCCAGCGCGCGTCGCTCGCCATCAAGGCGGGCTATACGCTGCTGATTCTTTCCGACCGGGGAGTGGATGACAAGAACGCTCCCATTCCAAGCCTGCTCGCTCTTTCCGCCATCCACAACCATCTGGTGCGCGAGGAGACGCGCAACCAGGTGGCGCTGATCATTGAATCGGGCGAGCCGCGCGAGGTGATGCACTATGCGCTGCTGCTCGGCTACGGCGCGAGCGCGGTGAACCCCTATCTCGCCATCGAGACGCTGGAAGACCTTTTCAAACACGCTTATTTCCCGCCGGAATACACCTTTGACAAGGTGCTGAAAAGCTACATGAAGGCGGTGGATAAGGGCCTGCTCAAGACGTTTTCGAAGATGGGCATCTCAACGCTGCAGAGCTATCAAGGCGCGCAGATCTTCGAAGCGATTGGCTTGAACCGCGCATTGGTCGAGCGGTACTTCACCGGCACGGCTTCGCGGATTGAAGGTGTGGGAATCGAAGTGCTTGCCCGCGAAGCCCTCGCTCGGCACCAGTTTGCTCTGCAGCCGCCGGCGGAGTCTGAAACCGAGCTGCGCGTGGGCGGCGAGTATCAGTTTCGCGTTCGCGGCGAGCGCCACCTGCTGAATCCGGACACGGTCAGCCGCCTGCAGCACGCGGTGCGCCAGAACAAGTCTGAGACGTTTCGTGAATTTGTGGACATCGTGAACCAGCAGAACCGCGACCTGCTGATGCTGCGCGGCATGTTGGATTTCAAGCCTGCGGGTCCGCCCGTTCCGCTTGAAGACGTTGAGCCTGCGGCTGAAATTGTGAAGCGGTTTGCCACTGGGGCCATGTCATTCGGCTCGATCAGCAAGGAAGCGCACGAGACGCTCGCCATCGCCATGAACCGCATAGGCGGCCGCTCGAATACGGGTGAAGGCGGCGAAGACGAAGCGCGCTATAAGCCGGACGCGAACGGCGACCTGCGCCGCAGCCGCATCAAGCAGGTGGCGTCGGCGCGGTTTGGCGTCACCATCGAGTATCTGGTGAACGCGGACGACCTTCAGATCAAAATCGCGCAGGGCGCAAAACCTGGCGAGGGCGGACAACTGCCGGGCCATAAAGTGGATGAGACCATCGCGCGCGTGCGCCACTCGATTCCAGGTGTCACGCTGGTCTCACCACCGCCGCATCACGACATTTACTCGATTGAGGACCTGGCGCAGTTGATCTATGACCTCAAAATGGCGAACCCGCGGGCGCGCGTTTCGGTGAAGCTGGTGGCCGAGGCGGGCGTGGGCACGGTCGCCGCAGGCGTGGCCAAGGCCCACGCGGATGTCATCCTGATCAGCGGCTACGACGGGGGAACTGGCGCCTCGCCCGTTAGCTCCATCCGGCACGCGGGCATCCCCTGGGAGCTTGGGCTTTCGGAAACGCAGCAGGTGCTGGTGATGAACGACCTGCGCAGCCGTGTGCGCCTGCAAGTGGACGGCAAGCTGCAAACGGGCCGCGACGTGGCGATTGCCGCGCTGCTGGGCGCCGAAGAGTTTGGCTTCTCGACCGCGCCGCTCATTTCGCTGGGCTGCGTCATGATGCGCA
>JBOGJY010000143.1:0-14562 GCA_050745325.1 Terriglobia bacterium | reverse complement strand
GCCTCTGGCCGCCGGTCTTTACTATTAAAAACCGGCGGCCAGAGGCCGCCGCTACAGCTTGGCCGAAACATTTTCAGCATCCCGATAGGTGAACGTTGTCACTTTCTGATAGTCCATTCCGGCGCATCGCCATCATCGGCACAGGTCTGATTGGCGGCTCGTGGGGACTCGCGCTTAAGCGGAGCGGTTTCGGCGGCGTCCGCGTGGGTTGCGATCGCGCGACCGTATTGAGGCAGGCTCTCGCCGCGGGAGCCATCGACCGCGCCGAAGGCGATCCGCGCCGGGCGGCGGCCGGAGCGGACCTCGTCATCCTCGCGCCGCCGGTGGGCGCCATTCTTCAGCTTCTGCCGCAACTCGAAGGCGCAGCCCTTCCGGGCGCCCTGGTTACGGATACAGGCAGCGCCAAAGCTCTGATCTGCCAGACGGCGCAGCAAGTGTTCGGGGATTCGCCTTTGTTTCTGGGCGGACATCCGCTGGCGGGAAAAGAGCGCTCGGGCATCGAATACGCGGATGAGGCGCTCTTCGACGGCGCGTGTTACGTCTTGACGCCGGTTAGCGAAAAAGATGCCGATGACCCCCGCGTGAAAGCCTTCAGCGCCCTTGTTGCCTCGCTCGGCGCGCGTGTGCTCGTGATGGGCGCCGCGTCGCACGATCAGGCGGTCGGATGGCTCAGCCACCTGCCGCAACTGGCCTCGACCGCATTGGCTAGTCTGATCGAAGAGCAGCCGGCGCTGCCGTTGGATGTGGCCGCCTCGGGTTTTCGTGATGTCACCCGTCTTGCCGAAAGCCCCTACACCCTTTGGCGCGACATCTGCGCGACGAACCTCGAAAACATCCGGCAATCCCTCGACGCCTTCATCGCCAAGCTTCAAACCCTCCGCGACCATCTCACCGATGAAACCCTCGAACACGAATTTGAACAAGCCCAAAAACTGAGACTGCGGATGAAGGGATAACATGGACGGGGTATACTGGCGTTCGGAAGTATGAGCCCTCATCGGGCAAATGAGGTGGGAAGGGCGGGGTTTCAACTCCACCGTCGCGAGGGAAAGACAAGCAGATAACGGCCCTCTTCCCCGATTCGGAGGAGGGAGTGGCCCACGTAGTGGGCCGGGTGAGGGGACGTGGCTGGCATTCTGAGGCGAGGCCTTGCTGGCATTCAGAACGATGAATCGCACAAGGAGCGGGCGCGGTGAATAAACTCTTTCCCAGCGCCGATGCTGCGGTGGCGGATATCCCGGACGGCGCCTCCCTCATGGTAGGCGGTTTCGGGTTGTGCGGCATCCCGGAAAACCTGATCGCCGCCATGCTGCGCAAAGGCCCGAAGGACCTCACCATCATCAGTAATAATGCGGGCGTGGATGGCTTCGGTTTGGGCTTGCTGCTCGAAGCCGGCCAGATCAAGAAATTGATCGGCTCCTACGTGGGCGAGAACAAACACCTAGAAGATCTCGTTCTGCACGGCGGCCTCGAGATGGAATTGAACCCCCAGGGAACGCTTGCCGAGCGCATTCGCGCCGGAGGCGCGGGCATTCCTGGTTTTTATACACCCACCGGAGTTGGAACTGTGGTGGCGGGAGGCAAGGAGGCGCGCGAGTTCAACGGCAGGCCGTACCTGCTTGAGCGCGGCCTGACGGCGGATTTTGCTCTGATTAAAGCGTGGAAGGGAGACCGATGGGGAAATCTGATCTATCGCAAAACAGCGCGCAACTTTAATCCGGTAATGGCCACCGCCGCAAAGACCACTATTGTAGAAGTCGAGAATCTGGTTGAGTTGGGAAGCCTCGACCCGAATTCCATCGTAACGCCCGGCATTTATGTGAAACGGATCATACAAGACGCTGGATATGTGAAGAAAATTGAGAAGAGGACCGTGCGAGAAAAATAACGCAAAAAATGAGTTGCAAATATCGCCCGTCACACTGTCATGGACAAGAGAGAAATCATCGCGCGCCGTATTGCCAGGGAACTGAAAGACGGTTATTACGTCAACCTGGGGATTGGAATTCCCACGCTGGTGGCGAATTACATTCCGCAAGGGATCGAAGTCATCCTTCAATCTGAGAATGGGATGCTCGGCGTCGGGCCGTATCCTTTTGAAGGCGAAGAGGACCCGGACTTGATCAACGCGGGCAAGGAAACTATCACTGAAATTCCGGGCACAGCCTATTTTTCGAGCGCCGACTCCTTCGCCATGATTCGCGGCGGGAAGATCGATCTGACCGTGCTCGGTGCGATGGAAGTGAGTGAGAAGGGCGATCTCGCAAGCTGGATGATTCCCGGAAAAATGGTGAAGGGGATGGGCGGCAGCATGGACCTGGTGGCGGGCGCGAATCGCGTGATCGTGGCGATGGAGCACACGACGCGCGACGGACGGCCGAAGATTTTGAGCCGTTGCTCGCTGCCGCTCACCGGAACAAGTGTGGTCGATCTGATTGTGACGGAGCTTGCCGTGATTGAAGTAACGGCTGCCGGGCTTTTCCTGAAGGAGGTTGCATCGGGGGTGACGGTTGAGGACGCGCAGAAGCTTACGGAAGCCTCGCTTCACGTGGACGAGCGGCCGCGGCCGTATCAAGTGGCGTAACAGGTGGCGTGTGCCAGAGGTGAACCATCGAGCCGAATTCAATTGTCGTCGCAAGCCTGGTGAATCCCCGGGAAAAGATCTGGGGGATGTTAGTGTGCCTGCGTCCGGAAGGCGTCACGCTGAGCGGAATCAATGTGGAATCGTTCGATGATTTTGTCCGGCAGGCGGCGCATCAGGTGGAGACGCGGGTGACCATGATGACGGCATTTTACCCGATGCAGCGGGTGGAACGGATCGCGTATGACGAGCCTTCCGCCGGGGTCCCATCGCTTGCGGATACGTTCCGTGAGAAAGTTGGGGTTTGGGTTCATGAATACTTGCGGGAAGAAAAACCGCTGGCCGCGAAGTAAGGGCTCATCCGCGAGGGTTCGCCATGATCCGCCAGATTCTGCATGTTGATATGGACGCGTTTTATGTCTCTGTCGAAGAGCTGGAGGATCCCTCGCTCATCGGCAAGGCGGTGATTGTGGGCGGCGACCCGGGCAGCCGTGGCGTGGTGGCTTCCGCCAGCTACGAAGCCCGGAAATTCGGCGTGCATTCAGCCATGCCATTGCAACAAGCGAAGCGCCGCTGTCCTCATGCGACTTTCATTCGCGGCCACTACGAAAAGTACAATGAATATTCGCGCAACATTCACCAAATCTTTTCGAGCTTCACGCCGGTGGTGGAGATGGTGAGCGTGGATGAAGCCTATCTTGACCTCACCGGCTGCGAGCGCCTGCACGGTCCGCCGTTGCGGGCTGCGGACTCTCTGATCCGCAGCGTGAAGCAGGCGACAGGGTTAAGGTGCTCCGTGGGCGCATCGGCCTCCCGCATTGTTTCCAAAATCGCCTCCGATCAGGCGAAGCCGCATGGGCTGCTCGCGGTCTTCCCCGGCCGGGAGGCGGCGTTTCTTGCGCCATTACCCATCCGGCGTATGCCGGGTGTGGGCAAGGTGACCGAACCGAAGCTGCGGGCTTGCGGCATTACGACCATTGGCGACGTGCAACGAAAGAGCCGGGAAGAGCTTGAGCAGCGGTTGGGGAAGTTCGGCGAGTGGCTCTACCGCAAGGCGTTCGGGCAGGATATTGAAGCCTATGCCTGGCGCGAAGAGGCGCGCTCCATCAGCCATGAGACCACCTACGCTATCGACGTCACCGATCTCGAAACCATCCAACAAACCCTCTCGGAGCTTTCCCAGCGCCTGGGCCACCGGCTGCGGCATAACGGCCTCATGGCCCGCACCATCGGGTTGAAGCTTCGCTACGCGAGCTTCCAAACTGTTTCGCGCGAGCAGTCACTCTCTCAACCTACACGCTTCGACCACGAGATTTACCAGGCCGCGCTCGGTCTGTTTCGCGCCACTTATGACCGCAGCCAGAAGGTGAGGCTGCTCGGCGTTCGCGCCTCCAATTTGACGGCGCAAGCCCGGCAAGCGAATCTGCTCGATCAAGAACGTGAACAGAAGATGGATCGTGTGCTTGAAACCGCTGACCAGTTGCGGGGCCGCTTCGGTTTTGACGCGGTGCGGTTTGCGCGATCCTTGGAAAAACGAGAAAAACAGGAATGATTTGGCGCTTTCTCAACATCACTGCGGGTGAAACATCAGGAACACAACTGGGAACAAACCAGCGCAGAGGGCGTTGTCCTCATGGCCCGGCGCCTCACGAAGAAACCTCCGTACTGATCCATACCTTCATCTTCTCTTGTCCGCGATTGCCCCATACACAATACGGAATGGCTTTCACCGCAATGGCTTCCTCTTTTTTCACAGGCCGCACAGGCCGGTAGAGCTGATCTTCCCAGCCGTCCGCCGCCTGCGCGACACCCTCTCCCGAAATCACCGTCACCCCACACAGAAGCTCAGGCTCAAAATGCGCTGTCAGCTTGGCAGTCACGGGCAGCACGATCCGCTCCAAGTCAGCCTTGTTGCCGGGCTGCTCCAGACAGTACATGAGCGGCCCCCGGCGGAGCGCAATTTCGCCCCGCGATTGCAGAACCTGGGGGTTAGCTTCAATCTTCTCGATCTCCAGAGGAATTGTGAGTTCCACCTCGTCATTTGCCGCCCATTCCCTGCGAATATGGGCATAGCCTTTCGAAACAGGCGGGTGAATCTGCTTTCCGTTGATGGCGATGGCGGGCGCATTTGCCCAGCCCGGAAGGCGCAAGTGCAAAGTGAATTTCTCGGGCGTTGTGAGCCCAACTCGGAGTTTGACACTCCCATCCCACGGGTAATTTGTTGTCTGGCGCAGGACGATCTTCGAGCCGTTTCGGAGTGCGGCGCTCGCCTGGCCTCCGATGTAAAGGTTCACCCACATCCCGTCCTCCGACCGGTTATAGGCATACCTGCCGATCGATTGGAAAAAGCGCGCGGTGGTCGTCGGACAGCAGGGGACGTCAAACCAGGGCTGCCGCCTGAACTTGGTGTCACACGCAAGCGGAGTCGCATAACAGAACGTATCCCCCTCGAGGGATACACCCGCCAGGACGGCGTTATAAAGCGAACGCTCCAGCATATCGATGTAGCGCCCGTCACCCGTCAGCTTAAACAGGCGGTAGTTCCACAAAACCATTCCGGCTGACGCGCAGGTTTCTTGATAAGCGTTTTGGTTGGGCAGGTCGTAATCATCGGTGAAACCTTCGTTGCGCGCCGAGGGGCCGATGCCCCCGGTCACATACATCCGTTTGAGCGTTACGCTGTCAAAAAGGCGATTGAGCGCCGCGATAAGCTCCGGGTCGCCCGTCTCATAGGCGGCGTCCGCCATGCCGCAATAGAGGAACATCGCGCGCACTGCATGGCCAACGGCCACAGCCTGTTCACGGACTGCAAGGTTGTCCTGGCAATAGCTGGTGTCAAACGCGGGCGGATGAGCGAAGTAATAGTGGTCCTGCAAGGAGCGCAAATTAATGAATTTGCCTTCGCGCCACTGAACCATGCGGTGGGCAGGCAGCCGGTTGTATTCGCGCTCGAAGACCGAAGGTTTCTGCCCGCGCTGGTTCAGATAATGCTCCGCGAGCTTCCGGTAGCGTTTTTCTCCGGTCACTCTGTAAAGGCGCACCCAGGCAAGCTCTATACCTTCATGGCCTGAGATTCCGTCTCGTTTACCAGGGCCGAAAGTCGCGTCGAAACAGTCTGCCAGCCGGGTTGCTACCCCCAGCAAAGTTCGCTTCCCTGTAGCTTCGTAATGCGCCGCTGCCGCCTCGAATAGATGGCCGGAGCAGAAGTCCTCGTGGAAGAAGGCCAGGTCTCTGAAGCGTAAGGTTGGTTCTTCGATAAGAACATGAGTATTGAGATAGCCATCCGGCTGTTGAGCGGCGGCAATTCTCGAAATAAGGCCGTCCGTCTTCCGCTCAAGCTCAGCATCTGGCCGGTTCCCGATGGCGTAGGACGCTCCTTCAAGCCACTTATAGACGTCGGAATCCGCCCACCACGGTCCGCCAAAGGTCCCGGTGGTTTTCTTTGCCGCAATGTCAAAGTTTCTGAGGCAGCCGGTAGCCTCAAGCTCCTTGTACACATGGTCGAGCGTCTTCGTGCGATTGACTTCCAGCCGCGGCGACCAGAACTTGTCATCAATCACAATCTGCTTGAGTGGAATCTCGGTGATTCGCGCCGCGCTCACCATGCCTTGGCGTTCGGGAAAACCTCCGGTGTTGAACGATGCAGCCCGGTCTGAAGGTGGAACCGCAAGCGCCCCAATCCCCATCGCCAAAGCTTTCAAGTGCGTTCTGCGGTTCGTTAGCACGATTGTTTTTTACTCCTTGCTTGCCGCTCAGGCCACCGCGTGCTCGTATTTGCACTCTTCGTTGGGGCAGTAACGGAGGGGTCCGGCTTTCTTGGTGGTTTTTTCGAGAAGAATCGGCGAGCCGCAGCTCGGGCAGGGCTCGGCGATGGGCTTACCCCAGGCGGTGAATTTGCAATCGGGGTAGCGGCTGCACCCATAGAACGTCTTGCCGCGCTTTGACTTCCGCACCACAATTTCTCCCGCGCATCCCTTTTCCGGGCAGGCGATTCCCAGCGTCTGACGTTTGACGAATTTGCACGTGGGATAATTACTGCACGCGGTAAATTCCCCAAAGCGGCCGTGCTTGATGACAAGCTGGGAGCCGCAGTCGGGGCATTTCTCTTCCAGTAGAACGTCCTGGACGGTAGTCACCTTGCCATCACCCATAACGATTTTCTTCGTATTGCGGCACTCAGGATAACCCGTGCAGGCGAGAAAATAGCCAAAGCGGCCGCGTTTCACCGCCATCGGCTTGCCGCATTTTTCGCAGGCTTGTTCGGGAACCTCGGGCGCGGCAGCCCCGCCACCGTATTGCGCCTGAAGCTCCGGCGTGAGGTCGCGGGTGCCATCGCACTCGGGGTACCCGGTGCAAGCCAGGAATTGCCCGTTGCGCCCAAGGCGGATCACCATGGGCTTGCCGCACTTTTCGCACTTCACATCGGTGGGAATGCCTTCACCTTTGAGGTCCACCATCTCGCGTTCTGCGGTATGAAGCTCCTTCTTGAACTTCCGGTAGAATTCATCAAGCGCCTCCGTCCACTTCAGCTTGCCCTCTTCCACCTCGTCCAGCTCTTCTTCCATGCGGGCGGTGTAGGCTACGTCAAAGATTTCGCTGAAGTTCTTCACCAGCAAGTCGCTCGTGATCATGCCAAGCTCGGTGGGATAAAAGCGGCCCTGCATTTTTTCAACATAGGCGCGATTTTGAATGACGGAGAGAATGTTGGCGTAGGTTGAGGGGCGCCCAATGCCCTTTTCTTCAAGCGTCTTTACGAGCGTCGCCTCGTTGTAGCGCGGCGGCGGCTCGGTGAAGTGCTGCTCCGGATCGATCTTGTGAAGCTTCAGGCGCTCGCCTTGATCGACGGCCGGAAGGCGGTGCTTGAGCTCTTCAGCATCCTCATCGGTCGTCTTATCATCCTGCCCTTCCTGATACACAGAGAGGAACCCATTGAACTTCTCAACCGATCCCGTAGCCCGGAAGAGGTAATCTCCTGAAGTGACGTCAATGGTGGTTTGATCGAAAATGGCCGGGTTCATTTGCGAGGCTACAAAACGCTGCCAGATGAGCTTGTAAAGCTTGAACTCATCCGCGCTGAGATGAGATTTGATTGACTCGGGCGTGCGGATAACGTCGGTCGGGCGGATGGCCTCGTGCGCGTCCTGCGCGCTCTTTTTGCTTTTGTAGTGAATCGCCTGAGCGGGCAGGTAGTCCGCGCCGTAATTTCTCTGAATGTATTCCCGCGCCGCCGCCAGCGCGCTTTCGGCCACGCGCGTGGAGTCGGTGCGCATGTAGGTGATGAGGCCGACCGAGCCCTCGCTGCCCACGTCAACACCTTCGTAGAGATGCTGTGCGACCATCATGGCTTTCTTGGCGGAAAAGCGGAGCTTGCGGACAGCCTCTTGCTGCAGCTTGCTGGTGATAAAAGGCGGAACCGGATATTTCTTCTTTTCCTTGGTCCCGACGGATTGGACGGTGAAGCCGGCCGCAGCAGCCGCGGCCACGATCTGGTCCGCGCTTGCCTGATTGGGAATCTCGGGATCCTCGCCCTTGATCTTGGCGAGGCGCGCGTCAAACGGAGGAGGGTTCTTGCCCTCGAGATGCGCGGTGATCGTCCAGTATTCCCGCTTCTCGAAGGCGCGAATTTCCCGCTCGCGCTCGACAATCAAACGCAGCGCCACCGTCTGAACCCGGCCCGCGGAAATACCCCGCTTGACCTTTTCCCAAAGCAGCGGGCTGACCTGATAACCCACCAGCCGGTCCAAGATACGCCGCGCCTGCTGCGCATCCACCAAGCGGGAGTCAATTTCTCCAGGGTGCTTGAAGGCTTCTTGAATGGCGTCCCGCGTGATCTCGTTGAACATCACACGATAGACCTTCTTCGTCTTCCGGGCGAGCAGTTCATTCAAGTGGGCGCAAATGGCCTCACCTTCACGGTCGGGGTCGGCGGCCAGATAGATCGCGTCCGAGTTCTTTGCGGCGGATTCCAGATCCTCAATAAGGTCCTTCTTGCCTGGAATCATGACATAAGTCGGCGCGAACCCTTTGTCTACGTTGACGCCCAGCTCTTTCTTGGGCAAGTCCATGACGTGGCCCATCGAAGCCTTTACGGTGTACCCGGACCCTAGATATTTATTGATTGTCTTTGCCTTGGTAGGCGATTCGACAATAACCAGCGACTTGGCCATATAGCGAAAATGCCTCCCGCCCAAAAGAGCGTTCGGCTTTCGATCCTCCAAAATTTCCCGCGTTCCCTTACAGGGTGAATTATGAGCGCCGCTACAGCTTTCGTACAAAATTCATGCCCGGCAATTGGCGCACAAAACCGCCCATTTCGAGCCCAAGCAGAGCCGCGAGCACGCGCGGCTGCGGAATCGAAACGTTTCCGCAGATAGCGTCGACAAATAACGCTTCGTCCACGCGCAAAGCTTCGAAAACCGCCTTTTCGTCCCCGTCGAGGGGCGTGAGCGGCAACATCCCACCGGAAGAGAGCGCAGACCTTTCTAGCGCGCTCCCGGACGGCGCCAGTTGCATGCGGACAGAAGGCGGAAACTCTTCGATCACGTCCATCCATTGGTCCACGAGCTTTGCGCCCTGTTTGATCAGCAAGTTCGGGCCAAAACTTTGCGGCGACGTGATGTTGCCCGGCACGGCGAAAACCTCGCGATTCTGTTCCAGGGCCAGGCGCGCCGTGATGAGCGATCCGCTGTATTCGGCTGCTTCCACGATGATCACGCCGAGCGATAAGCCGCTGATGATCCGGTTGCGGATGGGAAAATTTTCCGGCGTAGGAGCCGTGCCCAGCGGAAACTCGGAGATGAGAGCTCCGCTTGCCGCCGCCGATTCCGCCAGCTTCCTGTTTTCCCGCGGATAAATAACGTCAATGCCCGACCCGAGAACCGCAATGGTCTGACCCCGCGCTTCAAGGGCTCCGCGATGCGAAGCCGAGTCAACGCCGCGCGCTAACCCGCTCACAATCACAAGCTGTCTGAGCGCGAGATCCGACGCCAATCGATGAGCTACTGAGCTGCCATAGGCGCTTGGCCGCCGCGTGCCCACCATGGCGACCGCGTGGCGGGAAATCGCTCCCACGCCGCCTTGGACGTAAACTGCCAGCGGAGGATCAGGTATCTGCCACAGAAGCGGTGGGTAATCCCCCGTCGAAGGCGTAATAATTTCTACGCCCAGCTTCGCGGCCGCGTAAATTTCTTTGTCTGCCTCTGCCAGACCTTTTTGCGCGAAGAGATCCTGCGCCACCCGCGAAGCCAGCCCGCAACTCTCGAGTTCGGTGAGCGACGCTGCATACACCCGCTCCGGCGAGCCGAAGGCTTTTACAACTTTGAGCGCCCCACGCGTTCCGAGCCCCTGAATGCACGTGAGCGCCAGCCAGTATTGGGCGCCTTCTTTCATCCACCGGCCTCAACGATCCCAAAGAGAAAATTAAATATGGAGCGTTGGCGCGAATAGCCGAAACCCGGCTAGCCGGTATAAAGGCAGCCCTTGCTCCTGTCCTATTAAAATGGCAAACCGTAGCTACTTGTGCAAGTGCAAAAATAAAAAGGCCCCGCAAGGGGGCCTAGTACAACTCGGAGAGCCATGTTCAAGATTATTATTATCAACCGCTTACAAGAACTTCGAGCGCACCTTGCGCTGCACCGAAGGGCTTGCCTTTTCGACAGCCCAGTCACCCACTTCGGCCGACGCGGCAAAAAGCTGATTGAGCGCGGAGCCTATAAACCGGATCATGGCGTCCAAGACTCGCACCCCGGTCCAGATCAGCAACCGCTCGCCCGAACGGGCCGGTTTAGTCAATTGAAAACGCGGCTGGTAACGCGAGCCTTCAATCTCGTAGGCGGTATAAACTAAAATCGCGTAAACCAACCCCACTAACGCGACCAGAAACTTCACGACATCCCATATCAGTATTTGCATCATTTTCACCCCTCCTTCTGAAATCCTCTTCTACACCTTAGATTCCTTATTCCAGAAAAAGGTTCGCTATTCAAAATAGTGTTAACCATATCAGTTATATATACTTAGTTACTTATACATCACTATGAAGACGGCGTGCGCCACCCCGGAGAAGGCCGCCGGCCCTGAAGGGGCCAAACGATCTTAATGCTACTTGTGCGCTGGTTTGACCATATTCAACCCCTTCGGGGTTGTGGAGGAATGACCGTGGTTCACGTTCCGTGGGTTCCACCCACGGCTATTCATGTTCCACCGCTTCGCGGTGGCGTCGCGATTCGCCGGTCTGAGGCGGCGTCTCGCTAGGGTTGCGTCACCGAAGTTCGTTACCGAAGCTCCCCTGCCTCCAGGCGCCGGGGCGGTCCAGCGCCTGGAGGGCCCAAATCGTATTCGAGCCAAGCATAGTCAATCTAAACGCTTGACCCGGAAACAGAAATGTGGTTGATTAGTCCTAACCTGCCCATTCTTTTCAGCATTAGGGTTAATAAGGCTAGGAAAAACTGCCATGGTTTCATAAGGATGTCCCTGAGCCGAACAGAGAAGTAAGTAGAAAATCTGCCTACGGAGAGTGATCCATGATGTACTGCCCCCAATGTGGCGCCCAAATGGCTGATGGCGTTCGATTTTGCATCAAGTGCGGCGCCGCTCAAACGAACGCCGGCCCATCCCCCCAGGGTGGTCCGAGTGATCCCGCGCAGCACCTGGCGGGGGGAACAACCACGCATTGCCGCAATTGCGGGCGCGTGATCCCCTCTCAGGCCGAAGTCTGCGTGGGTTGCGGGGTGCGGCTCTGGCAAGGAGATCGCTACTGCCAGTCCTGCGGCGCGGAAACCTTCTCTGGCGCGATCACGTGCGGGAAGTGTGGAGCGCAACTCGCCCGCTATAGCCGCAAAGATTGGGTGGTCGCCCTGGTTCTTTCGATCCTCTTAGGCGGTCTTGGAGTTGACCGCTTCTACCTTGGGTACGTAGGGCTTGGGATCCTCAAGTTGATTACGCTGGGAGGGCTTGGAATCTGGGCGCTCATCGATATCATCCTTATTGCCCTCAACAAAATCCCCGACAGTCAGGGGCTTCCCCTGCGGCGGTAAAAAAGCAGACCTGGCTTATTGAAGATTACATAATATAGTGACGCTATTTTCTGGCGCCGTGCTCTCTGAGCGCCGAAAGACCGGCGGCGGGGACGCCGCCGCTACAACCGCAGGCGCCACACAGGCTCGAAGGGCCGCTCAACTCCGCTTGATGCCAAACTTTTCCAGGCGATACTGAAGGGTGCGGAAGGTCATGCCCAGCAGTTGCGCCGCGCGCGTAATATTCCCGTTGGTCCTTTGCAGCGCCTCCAAGATCTTGGCTTTTTCGTGTTCTTCCCATGAAGATTCAGGGATAAGAGGCTCTAGCCCGTCCGCCGCAGGGCCGGATGGGGGCGCCGCTTGGTCCTTCGGCGGCTCCAGGATTTCCGGCGGAAGGTCTTCGATCCGGATTTGCTCTCCTTCGCCGAGCAACACGGCGCGCTCAATCGCCCACTCAAGCTGGCGGATGTTTCCCGGCCAGATGTAGCCTTCGAGCGCCTCCAGGGCTTCGGGAGAAATGCCCTTAACTTTGTGCTTGCCGTCAAGCGCCGCCTTGTGCAGGAAGTGCATCGCCAGCACCGGGATATCCTCCTGCCGCTCGCGCAGGGGCGGGCAAACGATGGGAATCACCTTCAGGCGGTAATAGAGGTCCTCGCGGAATTTGCCCTGCTTCAGCATCTGCTCGAGGTTGCGATTGGTGGCCGCAATGATGCGCGCGTCCACCTTGATGGCTTCCGTCCCGCCCACGCGCAGGATTTCGCGCTCCTGCAGCGCGCGCAGGATTTTGGCCTGCATACTCAGGCTGGTGTCACCGATTTCATCGAGAAACAGCGTGGAGTGATCGGCGCGCTCGAAGAGGCCTTTCTTTTGCTGGTGGGCGTCGGTAAAAGCGCCCTTTTCGTGGCCAAACAGCTCGCTCTCAAGCAGCGTCTCGGTGAGGGCGGCGCAGTTGACGGCCAGAAAAGCCTGCTTGTTGCGAGGGCTAAGCTCATGAATCTCGCGCGCCACCAGCTCCTTGCCGGTCCCGCTTTCACCCAGGATGAGCACCGTATGCGACGTCCCGGCAACTTTCAGAATCATCCGAAGCATGGCCTTGGTCGCCGCTGAGACTCCCAGAATCGACTTGCGCAGCAGCGCCATGCGCGCAAAGACCTCTCCCACAACTTCAAGAAACCGGTCGCGGTCCACCGGCTTTTCAAGATAGGTGTACACGCCCTTTTTGGTGGCTTCGATGGCGGATTGAATCGAGGCATACCCGGTGATGAGCACCACGGTGACGGTGGGATCGGCCTGCTGGATGGCGCTCAGCAACTCAATGCCGGTCATGCCCGGCAGGTTCAGGTCCGTAATAACCAGGTCAAACCGTTTCTGGCCGAACAGGCGTAGCGCCGCCTCGCCACTGCTTGCGGTTTCAGCGGCATAACCCTCATCCAGGAGAATATCCCGATAGACTTCCCGCTGGCGGTCTTCGTCATCAACAATCAGGATGGTTCCTTCAGACATAGGGAGGGAGAGGATTGAGTCATTTCATGATTGATTCATTGGGTCATGGAATCATTGAGACATCGATTCATTGGGTCATGGAGCCATTAAACAGCTTCTTGAAAAATTCCAAAAGGCTGTCATCCTGAGCGAAGCGAAGGATCCGCTTTCAATTGGGATCAGCAATAAACAGATTCTTGGTCGCCTTTGGCTCCTCAGAATGACAGTTTGTCCGGGTTTTTCAATAAACTGTTAACTACCGAACGCAGTCAATGAGTCAATGATCCAATGAATTAATGACCCAATCACTCAATGATTCGATTCTTTGGCTTCACGCCGCGGGCGCCGTGTGACCAGTGCGGCCGGTTTCAGTCTTGGCAGCGGCGAGGGGCAGCTCGATCATCATGACCGTGCCCGGGCCGCGGTCGTCGCAAACGAAAATGTGGCCGCCGTGGTCCTCCACAATCTTCTTGGTGATCGCCAAGCCGAGGCCGAAGCCGGTAGCCTTGGTGGAAAAATAGGGCGCGAAAATGCGCTCGCGGTCCGCGCGCGGAATGCCGGGCCCGGTATCCGCAAACCGCAGGCGCAACCTCTCCGGCAGGCCGTTTTCCGCCACCCGCGACGCGCTGACGCGGATCGTTCCGCCCTGCGGCATCGCCTGAACCGCGTTAGTGAGAATGTTGATAAAGCAGGTTTTGATTTGCTGGACATCCGCCTGAATCTCCTGATCTCCGTCAAGCTCCACCGAAAGGCTCACGTTCTGCGTGCGGGCCTGCTTTTCGACCAGAGCCGTCGCTTGCTTTAAAGTTTCCCGCAGATCGCACGGCCGCAGAGTGGGAGGCGCCTGCCGGCCCGCGGACAGGAAATCATTGACCATCTGGTTCAGATGGCCGATTTCTTCTTTGACGTTGGCGAGGTTGCGTTGGATCTCACGCAGGCCCCGTTCTCCACCGGCTGAAACGGCGCCTGAGGTTGCGAGCGCGTTCTGCTTGGCGCGCGCCTGATCGATGCTCAGGTTGATGAAATTCAGCGAATTGCGGACCTCGTGCGCGATGCTTCCCGCAAAACGGCCCAGCAAAGAGAGTTTTTCCGCCTCGCTCAGCCGCTCCTGAAGCAATCTGTTTTCCCGGAGACGTTCCACCATACGGTTGAACGTCCCGGCCAGGCGGCCCATCTCAGCCCCTCCCGTCACCGGCAAGGAGACGTAGAGGTTGCCCTGCGCCACTTGCTTCGCGCCCTCGATGAGCATATCTACCGGCTTGGTGAAGAGGAACGCAAAATAAACCACGGCAAAAATGCCCAGCAACATGGTGCTGAGAATCCAGAATGACCTCACCATGTCCGCGCGGCGCAAGAGTGGGTCAAGCTGATCTCCAAATCCGCGCAACCGTGCGTAGCCAATGACGCGGTCGCCTTGCACGATGGGGAACTCGACATTATAGGTTTTTTCACCCACCGAGGTATCCACATCCGCTTCTGGAAACT
>JBOGJY010000142.1:0-19190 GCA_050745325.1 Terriglobia bacterium | reverse complement strand
ACGCTAGACCGGTCGGTGCCCAGCATGGTCGCGAGAAAATCGTGCGTAAGGGACAGCGTGCCGGAATCCACTCGATCCTGCGCCATGAGCAGCCAGCGCGCAAGCCGCTGCACCAGTTCGTGCAGACGGTTGCAGGCCGCCGTCTGCGCCACTTGCATTCCTTGGAGCACTGCATAGCGGCTCAAACTCATCTGCAGGTCCGGCGCCGCCTGAAGAGTGGCTTGTAATGCGCGGGCGGATATCTTGAAGCCCTTGCCCTCAATTTGCACCACTTCCCGGAGCGGGCTTCTGTACAGGCCCACCGTGAGCGCGGTCCCTACAACGCCTTCACATCCCACCACCCCCGCTTCAACCTCCCTTCCTTCTTGGGTCGCGACCACAAGGGAGACCAGTCCGCGGTTAAGGAAATATGCAAACTCCAGCTTTTCACGCGGCTCATGAAGGCTAAGATGAGACGGCAAATCAACAAACTCGAGATGCGGACGTATTCTCCGGTACTCGGCGTCGGAAATCGACAAGAGGATCTTGTTGCCGACGGGTTTGCCAGCGGCATTCGTTCGTTCGCCAGCTTGCACTGCTTGGGGGCGCTTGCCTCTCACTAAAACCTCCATGACTCTGGAAACCGCCTGGCAGGGTATATTACTACGCACGGGGTGCAGCTCGCCATTTCAGATTTCCGATTTTGGAAAGTGCCGTAGCGTCAGCCACACTAATAGATTTAAACGGTCCCGGCGGCAGGGCCGGAAAGATGCGGGCGCTACGGGGTTACCGGGTCACGGGGCTTTGCCAGACGGCTTTTCCGGCGAAGAACGGCCCCATGCTCTCGATGTACTGGGAAGTTTGGCGGGTCTTGCGCATGGCTTCGACACAGGCGGAGAGGGGAAAGAGGTCGCGCCCGACCAGTCCGATCACGAAGTCGTTGTCATCCTTATCGAGACCGAAGCAGGCCAGGCGGATACCGTGCGCGTAATCGCCTTCGCCGAACGCGTGGCCCAGCTTGCCGTGTTCGCTCAAGACCGGCCCCTTTTCTTCGGAGGTGAGGAGGGAAAATGCTCCGGCGCGCCGCAGCGGATACCACACCGCCCACGGCCAGGCGGGGTTTAGCGCCGTTTGCCGGGGCTTTTCCAAGAGCCACGACTCAAGGTCCGGCTCGTGCCCAATCGCATAGGTGCGGCCAAGCATGGTGTATTCCGGCTTAGGCGCCAACGTGGCGAAGGGAGGCCGCAGGAGAAACGCCCGCAAGGTTTCAACGAAAAACCCCGGGTCCTCGCTCCAGGTAAGCAACGCTACGCCTTGCGGGTCATTAACATCTTCGTAGAGGACGCTTTCAAAACCAGCTTCGGAAAGTGATTTCACCAGCGGCCCGGCGCCTCGTACTCCGCCAAACGCTTGCAGTTGCATAAAGAGGCGGCGGTCCGAGTAGGCGCGCTCGCCATCCCGCACTGCGCCTTTTTCACGAAGATCAAGTTCAATGGCCATCTTGTAGAGTCTCCAATTCCAGAAGGCAGGCTTCCCCTCACCCGTCCCGCTCCGCGGGACACCCTCTCGCCGATCCGGGGAGAGGGTGGACGTCATCGGTTGCTTTCAGACCCTCGCCCGCAGGAGAAAACTGTCCGCATACCTTCCCTTTCCCTCGCCCCGCAGGGGAGAGGGTGGTGAACGGAGCGAGCCGGGTGAGGGGCGCACGGTTTACTCTCCCGCTGGCCGCGCGCTCAAACGCTGCGTTTCCCGGTAGGTGTGGACGACGCGATGGAACACGGTGAGGTTCGAGAAAACGACAATCACCCAAAGCACCGGGGCCATGCGGTCCGCGAGCGCGCCGATAATGAAGAGCACAATTCGCTCGGGGCGCTCGAGAAACCCGACTTTGCAGGACCCGATCACATTTTCGGCGCGGGCGCGGGTATAACTGGTCATAATCGCGCCAATCATGCACGCCGCCACTAAAAGAACGTACCAGAAACGGTTGGCGCGGCTGTAGTAGACGAGCAATCCAGCGAGCAAAAAAAGGTCCGAGTAGCGGTCGAGCACGGAATCGAGGAAGCCGCCAAAGGGCGTGACGCGGTGGGTTGTGCGCGCGACGGGGCCATCCGTAAGGTCGAAAATCGCGGCCACAATGATTACCACGCCCGCCCAGCGGAAATAACCTATGGCAAACAAATACGCCGCCACCAGATTAATGAGCAAGCCGATGGAGGTGAGCACATTCGGATTAACGCCGCGCCGTACCAGCCCGCGCACGATGCGGTCGAATACAACCTTTCCCCCTTTGCCGATCTGTTCAGTAATCATAACCTGTTATTCTACGAGCGAACGCGCGGAGAGGCAAAGCCATAGCCGCATTGGGCCGGTGGCTATCCCATATGCCCCGCTGCGCCGCTCTTTTGCTATACTCGCACAGGACATAAGAAATAGCGCGCATTTCGAGCGGCTACATTCGAAACCATGGCTTTGAAGGCTGACGAACCCCGAAAAATCCTGGTGCGAGCCACTAACTGGATTGGCGACGCGGTCATTTCGCTGCCCGCGATCGAGGCGCTGCGCGCGCGCTTTCCAGAGGCTGAAATTGTACTCGTGTCAAAGCCCTGGGTGAGCGGCGTCTATGAGCGCCATCCCGCGATTGACCGCCAGATTCTTTTTGATCCGCAGGGAGAACATCGCGGCTCGGGCGGCTTTGGCAAACTGATAAGGCAATTGCGCGAGGAGGAGTTTGACCTTGCCATCCTTTTGCAAAACGCCTTCCACGCCGCATGGATGGCGTGGCGCGCCCGGATTCCCGCGCGCGTCGGATACTCGCGCGACGGCCGCGCGCCGCTACTGACCGAACCCATTGAGGCGCCGCCGCCAGCGGTCTACGGGCATCAGGCCTACTATTATCTCCATCTTCTGTTTCGCGCTGGCATTATTCCGCGCCCCGAGCCCCCGCGTCCGCTGGCCGAAACGCGGCTCGATGTTCAGCCGGACGAGAGGAGCTGGGCGGTGCGGCGCCTGGAATCGCTGGGAATTCAGGGTCCTCGATTTCTACTGGGATTGGTTCCGGGAGCGTCTTTCGGGCCTGCCAAACGCTGGCTTCCGGACCGGTTTGCGGCTCTGGCTGACCGTCTGATTGAGGTCTTGAACGCCGACGCGCTCATCTTCGGCTCCGCCGCGGAGAAAACGCTGGCTGAGGAGATCGCAAACGAAATGGAGCACACGCCGGTGATTATTGCGGGGGAGACAACGCTGCGGCAATCCATGGCTCTGCTCGAACGCTGCCGGATTCTGGTGACGAACGATTCAGGCCCCATGCACCTTGCCTCCGCGATGGCGCTGCCGGTGGTCTCGATTTTCGGCTCGACGGACGCCCGCGCCACCGGACCCTTTGGCCCTTACGCCCGCATCGTCGAGCGCCCCGTGCCCTGCAGCCCGTGCGGCCTGCGCGTGTGCCCCATCGATTTCCGCTGTATGGAGGGCATAAGCGTGGCAATGGTTTACCGGGCCGTGCTCGAGATGGTGCGGCAGCTTGGCATTACTCACGACCACGCCGCGCGGGAAGCCGGAAAACAGTGAGGCGGTGCCGCCGTCCCGGCGGCTCTGAACGAAGTAGGTCAAATGCCGGCAAGACGCCGGCGCTACGAATTATGAATATTTCTATCGCCGACCGGGCCGCGCTGCTCGCGCTGATCGAGCGCTTCGCCAAACAAGAGATCCTCGTACTGGGGGACCTTGTGGCGGACGAATTCATTCACGGCGAGATTACACGGGTCTCACGCGAAGCCCCGGTGCTGATTCTCCGCCAGCGCGAGAAGCGCACGCTGCCCGGCGGCGCCGCTAACGCAGCGAACAATCTGGCTGATCTCGGAGCAAAAGTCCGGCTGGCGGGCGCCGTGGGCGAAGACGGCTCTGGCGACGCGCTGCTTCGATACTTCAACGAGAAGGGCGTTTCGACGCGCGGCGTAAAGCGGGTGAAGCATTTTGTGACCCCCACGAAATCCCGCGTGCTGGGAGGGCTTGGCCACGGACGCCCGCAGCAGATTGTGCGCGTAGACCGCGAGCCCACGCAGAGGCTGGAGAGCAAAGTCCGGATGCAGCTTCACCAGAGCGCCCTCGGGTGGCTGCCCCGCGTGTCTGCCGCTCTGATCTCGGATTACGGCTATGGCGCGGTCGATCCTAAAGGGGCGCAATCGCTGCAACGGCGCCAGCCGAAACTGCCGGTGGTGGTCGATTCCCGGCGCGCCATACTGCGTTATAATCACGTGACGGCGTCGACGCCGAATGAGCCGGAGATGGAAGAGGCGTTCGGTGAACGCGCTGGCAATGGCCTGAGCGCGCTCAATCGCATGGCGGAGCAGGCTCTTCGCCGTTGCTCGCTTAAGGCGCTTCTGGTCACGCGAGGGCGCGAAGGGATGGCGCTCTACGAATCCGGCCAAAAACCTCGGCTTTTGACCATTTTCGGTTCCGGCCAAGTGGCGGACGTCACGGGCGCAGGCGACACGGTGATTGCGGCGTTCACGCTAAGCTTGGCCGCGGGCGCGAGCTTTCTGCACGCGGCGATGGCCGCCAACTGCGCCGGGGGCCTCGTAGTGATGAAGAGCGGAACGGCCACGGTGACGGCGCGCGAGCTTCGAGAAGCCATTCGAAACGTATGATTGGCAAAATCATTCCGCGCTCTGAGGCGGCGGCCCTCGGTCAGCGTTTGCGAAGCGAGGGGCGCGTGATTGTTTTTGCCAACGGCTGTTTTGATCTCCTGCACGTTGGGCACATCCGCTTCCTGCGCGAAGCGAAGGAGCAAGGTGACACGCTGGTGGTGGGCGTGAACAGCGACCGCGCCGTGGCCGCTCTCAAAGGCCCTGGCCGGCCTTTGATGCCCGAACTCGGCAGGGCCGAGCTGGTGGCCGCCCTCGAATGTGTGGATTACGTCATTGTCTTCGACGATGTGACCGCCGAAAGCCTTCTCACTGACCTCCGCCCCCATGTGCAATGTAAGGGCGCCGACTACACTGAAGATTCAGTGCCCGAGCGGCGCATCATGGAGAAATTAGGCGGCAAGGTCCGGATCACCGGCGATGCGAAAGAACATTCGACGCGCGAAATCCTTGCGGACATACGGAGGCGCTTCGCAAAACACTAACGAGGCTTCGCCTTAGACCGGCTAAGCGCGCCCCCCTTACCCGTCCCGCGGAGTTTACCCTGAGCGGAGCCGAAGGGCGAGGAACAAGGCTGCCAAATTGGTTGAGCAGTCTGGCGCAAAGAGCCGCTGCGCGGCTGGCTGTGCGGAAAACCTATGGCTTTCCGGGCAAAAGCATATAGTTTAACGTCCTCGCTGGGGGGCGAAGGTTGAGCCTTCGCCCCCCAGCAAAGACAAGATGGGTCAAGTTGCTGGCTTCCGGAAGGGCAAGCCCTTCCGCACAGCAAGCGGCAAAGCCGCAAGTAACTCTGAATGAAACTCTCATTTCCCGCAACCTTGTAAGAATGCCCTCCACGCTGCGAAATGTTTTGGCAATCCGGCTCAGTTCAATCGGTGATATCGTACACGCGCTGCCAGCAGTCTCGGCGCTCGGGGAAACCTATCCTGAAGCCGAAATCACCTGGGCCATCGAGCGGCGCTATGTGGGCTTGCTGGAGGGCAACCCCTTCGTCAGGCGGGTTATCCCGCTTGACACGCTGGGCTGGCGGAAGCGATTTGCCTCCGCGCAGACGCTGCGGGAAATCGCCGCTGCGTTTCGCGCGCTTCGTGAGCGCCACTTTGACGCAGTGATCGATTTCCAGGGGCTGCTGAAGACAGGCCTCATCTCCCGCTTGTGCCGCTCGCCACGGCGCATCGGTTACGCGAAAACTCCCCACCGCGAGCCTGGAGTGGGTCTCTTCTATACCGAGGAGGCGCGCGCTGTGGCGGGAACACACGTAATTTATGAAAACCTCGCGCTGGTCGAGAGGCTTGGCGCCCGCGCCTCAAGCTGGAAGTTTCCACTTCCGCAAAATGTAGACGACGAGAAATACGCCGAATCGAGCCTCTCCGAAACCGGGGACTTCATTCTCATAAGCCCCGGAGGTGGCTGGGTGGCGAAACTGTGGCCGCCCGCCAGCTACACCGCGCTTGTGGCCCGGATCTCGCGATGCGCCCCGCTCGCTGCCTTCGCAATCGTCCTCACCGGATCGCCCGCCGAAGAGACCAACATTCGCATGATTCTCGAAAACGCCGGCGGCAAACGCGCTTATTACGTTCCTGCCACGCTTAGCCAGTACATCGCTCTTGCGCGCCGCGCCCGTTTATTTATCGGAAGCGACACGGGGCCCATGCATCTCGCCGCCGCGCTCGGCGTGCCCGTGGTGGCTCTCATGGGCCCCACCGATCCTGCCCGCAACGGTCCGTTTTCGCCCGCTGATATCGCGCTTTCAACCCGCGCGCCGGTAAACCACACGCGAAGAAGCAAAGCGCCACGATTTCTTGAAGGAATCTCCGTGGACGACGTTATTGCCGCCGCTGAGCAGCGGATGGCGAGGGTCCATGCGGGATAGCTACGGAGCCTTGGCGGCGCGCTTACGAGTGCCATTGGGTTTTGCTTTTGCGGCCGTATTCCTCATCCTGAGCCATCCCACCCGGGGCCTGCTTGCGGCCGGGAGCCTGGTGGCATTTGCGGGAATCCTTATTCGCGGGCTCTCGGCCGGTTATATTGAGAAGAATGCGACACTTGCGACAGGCGGCCCTTTCCGTTATTCCCGCAACCCGCTCTATCTCGGCAGCTTCATTCTTGGCGCGGGTTTTGTGATTGCTGGAGCGTCCGCCGCGCTCGGGGCCGCCTTTGCCGTTCTGTTCATTCTGATCTACCTGCCCGTCATGCGCCGCGAGGAAGCGTACCTGCGCCACCTGTTTGGCGCTTCGTACGAAACTTATGCGCGGCAGGTCCCGCTCTTCATTCCCATCCCCGGCCGGGTTTCGAAAGGGAAGGGCGCATTTCGTTGGCGGCAATATTGGAAAAACCGTGAATACCAGGCAGCCATCGGGTGGATTGTGATTTTCCTTTTTTTGATCGTGAAGTCAATGTTACGATAACGCGGGGTCCGGGTTAACGTTTCGCGCGGTTCTAGCGTCTAATTCTTATGTCTTCTCGCCTCATGCGAAGGGCCGGGCTTATTTTAGGGCTCGCGCTTCTGAGCGGTCTTATCTCCGCGCAAACGCCCGCCTCGAAGGTCATGGCGCCCTTTGCTCCTGGGGAGACGCTGACCTACGGCGTCACGTGGTCCATATTCCCCGCCGGCCAAGTCACTGCGTCAGTCGGTGAGGTTGGCTCGGAACCCAATGACGCATACCAGATCAACGCCACTGCTCAATCGAGCGGCGTTGTATCGCTGCTCTACAACATCGATAACAGCTACCACGCAACGGTAGATTCCAAAACGCTATGTTCCCGCCAGATTGAGAAAACGATCAACGAAGGCAGCCGCCACAAGCAGACCCACATTCTTTTCGACAGCAGCAAGCGCGTGGCGATCCTTGACGAGCGCGACATGGGGAAGGCTAACCATCCGCTGAAACACGCGGAGAATGCCATTCCCGCTTGCGTCGAAGACATTGTCACCGCGTTTTATTACCTGCGCCGCCAGCCGATGCAGGTTGGCGGCAAAATCAGCGTCCCGGTCAATGACGGCTCAAAAACCCATGAGGTGATCGTGGACGTGCAAGCCCGCGAGCAGGTCAAAACTCCGCTCGGATCGCGCTACGCTTTCCGGCTGGAGCCGCGCGCCCTGGGCGACCTTTACAAGAAGAAAGGCCGCATGTTGATCTGGATTAGCGATGACCGTGAGAGGCTCCCCCTCCGCATCAAAGCGATGATGCTCATCGGTACGATCACCGGCAACCTGCAATCGGTAACTTATAAACACCCTACTTCTGCGCCCTGAAATGAGCGTCGTTGGCGCCGCGATTATCTGGCAAGCCGCTTTTGTAGCGGCAGCAGCTTCACGGCGCTATTGGTTTTGACGGCGGCAAATAAGAATGCGCCGTTATCTCCCCGCGACGCATGGATACCGTGACCGCGCCGTTTTCGGACACGTTGAAACTTTTAAACGCGGGCGAACTCAAATTGCCTGTTTCATCCGCCTGCCGCGCCACGGCGCTCCGCTCGCCGGGGTTTTCCAAAACAACAGCAGGGTGGGCGCGAGACAAGAATTGAGGATTCATTTCCTCAAGTGAAGCCTGCAGGACCTGGCTTGCCATCGGCGCATTTCCTCTCAAGATGAGCTTCTGCGCGGCGCGGCTAAGATCGGCTGCGAGCAGGACTGAACCGTCACCATCAGAAATGCGAAGCAGCCGGGCGGCGCCAGCAGTCCGGCTTCGCGCAAACTCACGGGCCGAAGCCGGCCCGAGAATCTCAAACTTGGAGTTACCAACTTTGATCACATCTCCATCTTGAAGCTGGCGGGCGCCCACTCTATGCGCATCGAGCAGGCCAAGGAGGGCTGAACGGTCCGGCCCCAAAGGAAGAGAGCCATACCAAAATTGCCTGACGCGGAAATTCCTCAGCAAGGATGGCACGCCACTCAAATGATCCCCCGCAACGTCCGGCAGGATGAGCACATCGATTGTTTTAATGCCGCGCGACCACAAGTACGGAGAGATGATGTTTTCACCCGCATCCCACCGCCTTCCCCGCAGGGGATCTGATCCTCCCAGCCATTTCCGGCTGCCTCCGCCGCTTCCAACCAGAATGGTGGTCTGGCCGGGCAGCACGATCAAAAGCCCCTCGCCGCCGCCACAATCAAGCTCTGTCACCTCAAGGGCGCCTTTAGGAATCGCCGGCTGAAACGGGCAGAGCGCGATGAGGAGTCCGAAAACCAGCGCCGCTCCGCCAGCGGTTCTGGATATTTTCCGGCTATATTGGAGAGCCAATGCAACCATCATGACGGCAAACGCAAATCCCACCGCCACCCAGGAGGGAGGCGCAGGGACGCGAAATGAGAGCCAGTGCGGCATGTGTTGTAATTCCGTCAGGCCGAAAAGTCCGGTTATGATCAAGGCCAGCAGCTTCGCCGGAAGCACCGCGAGCGCCGGGGTAATAAGCCCCAGGAGAACCACCGGCACAGCGACCGCCAGCAGCGCGGTCATGAGCGGTACCGCGAGGGCGTTTAAGCCGATTCCCGCCAACGTCACCCGATGAAAGATTTCCGCCATCGGCAATAACAAGCCGAACTGAAGAATGGCGGAAAAAATCACCAGATCGGCAATCCAAATCATTGCCCGGAGCGAGCCCTCCATGATCTTGAGCACGACTTTGGGCCGCTCGCTGATGAGGCGGTGCTTTTGAGAGAGCCAACCCGCTACCCCGCGAACGTCGAGCCGGAACTGGGCTGCGCGCGGTTCGCAAGCAAGATCAAAATCCGCATCCTCGAGGCGCCAGAGCGCGCGGCGATAAGGTTCCGTCGTCCGGGCCAAAACAGGAACGGCGACACCCGCAATGAGCAGAGCCGCCGCGAAAGAAAGCTGGAACCCTGAATCAAAGAGCCACGCTGGTCGATGGAACAACAAGATCAGCGCCGCGAGACCCACCGCGTTCAATGCGGGCTGCTTGCGGTCAAGAAGCCGCGCCAGCAGATAGGCTCCAATCATCAAAGAAGCGCGCAACGTGGGCGCCCGCTGCTCGACGAGGACCGCATAAATGCAGAGGAATACCAGCAGCAGCGACGTGCGCCACGCCTCCCGCAAGCGCAGAAGACACAGCAGCCCTTCAGCCAGGAGAGCCAGCAATCCAACGTGCAAGCCCGCCACCACGAGCAGATGATAAAGGCCGCTTTTACGGAAGTTCTCGATGGTGTCCGAATCGAGAGAAGAACGGTCTCCCAGCAGAATAGCCTTGAGAACAGCGCCGTCGCGCCCATCGACCGACCATGGCGGATACAGCCGGTCGATGCTCCGAAGCAACCGCTCGCGGGCGCTTGCGACCAGGCGGCCAGCCAGCGGCGGCGCGGGGCCGGGCGCCTTCTGGACCGCCTGCGGCCCTGCAACGATCCCTTGCCAGTAAATATCCTGGATGGATTCCATCCAGCGGCGGTAATCAAAACTGCCGGGATTCTGATCGTTGCGCGGCCGTTGCAGGCGGGCCCGGGCATGAATAGCTTCGCCATAATGCAACTGCAACGCCCCGGCGGGAACAGACGAGCCCTTGCCGTTTAAAATTCGCAGCCGCACCGTGCCCGCGCTGGCATGGAGGCGCTGGCCATCCGAAACCTGCATGACCCGAAGATCAAATTGAAGCCCATAGGGCATCAAAAGCGGGCTTGTGGCAAGCGTTCCTTCAAGAAGAACGGGCCGGGTGAGATCGAGTCCCCAGCCCCCCAAGTGGCTAACGTCGTCAGCCGGAAAGCGAACTTGGAACAACCGGGCGCAGGCGGCGCCGGCGAACGCAAATCCGGCTAAGACCAACATCCCGGCAAGGACAAGGCGCTTTGAGCGGAAGGCCCAACAGGCGCAAAGTAGGCACCCAGCGCAAGCAGGCAGCAGAATCAGGAGGTCAACGGATTGCCCGGCCAGCACTCCCAGCGCAAAGCCACAGGCCAGGATTAGAATTGGGCATTTCATGGAAGCGGTCAACTATACACCAGGACCCGGTTGCCGCGTATTTATTAGACATTTCTAATCATACCTTCCCATCGTCAAAGATTAGAAACGTTGATTCTAAAGACTCGCTAGGCTTCGTTCCGTGAATTTGTGTTACCGCCGTTATCTGGGGGCAGAGTCTCCTTAGTCTCAGGGGTGGTGCTTCAGCTCCGCCAACAGAACCCCTCACCCGGCTCGCTCCGCTTGCCACCCTCTCCCCTTCGGGGCGAGGGAGCAAATTAATTAGACAACCACCCTCTCTCCGCAAGCGGGGAGAGGGTGCCCGAGGTACGAGGGCGGGTGAGGGGTTGCTTATGGCGGGACCGAAGTCCCGCCCCCCTACCCAGGCCCCCAATTATTAGAAACGTTGATTCTAAAGACTCGCTAGGCTTCGTTCCGTGAATTTCCGTGTTTCTTCCATTCTTTAACTGCCATTCTGAGCCCTTCGGCTACGCTCAGGATGACAATCGATTGGATGGCAGCCAAAGGCCCCGCCACGGCACACCCCCAAGCCTATCATGGCATTCTGAGAAGTTTGAGACAAATGGGATAAATGAGACGGTTTTTCCGCCCCGCACCCAGCCCGTATTTCCCAATTGGCCCGATTCGGGGGAGATTGGACAAACGAGACGCATTTTTCCAACTCCGTCCGGCAGACCAAGATAGCGGGTTCGAACGTCCTCCGCCTGAAATAAACGGCGCGAATGCAGGGCGCCGGTATCAGGCCAGGAAGGTTCGATTGCTCAGCTCAACCGGTAGACTCGCGCGGCATTGTGATAGAAGAGCTGGTTGCGACCGGTTTCAGACGTTACCTGGGTGAGATCGAGGAGTGTTTCCACCCATTTTCTTAATGTCGCCGATTGGGTGTACACCGGCCAGCCACTGCCAAACATCACGCGGTCCCAGCCAAAGCATTATTCGAAATTGAAAAACCGCAGCGTTAGACTACAAACGCTGCGCTACAAAAGCGTTGAGAAAAATCATTTCTGCGATGCCTGCGAAGATTCGAACAAGCTTCGCATCTCAGAGACGGCCTGGCGCGCATTGCCACCCTCCCGCAAAAATTTGTGAACGGCGAGCGCCGCCTGATCCTGAAACTTGATGTAACCATCGTAACGCGGGCGCAGATAGGCGTGATCTAAAGCCGGGAGTGTGTCCTTGAAGAAGTTGTTCGCCAAGTGGTTCGTCTCGGCGCTGGTCCAAGCGGAGCGGCGGCCAGGCTGGCCGCCGCTCTCAACGTACAAGCCTCTTTGGCAATCACCCGACGCAACGTAGCAAGCATATTGAAGCGCAACATCGGGATTCCGGCATCCCGCCGCAATCGCAAGGCCCGTGCCACCGAGCGTGCTGCGGGCGCGTTCGGACCCGCGAATGCGGCACAGATCGCCAAAACGGAGCGCGTTGGCGGCGTAGCCCGCGCGCGCGTAATTGGAATAGCCATAAGCGAAGGGACAGTACGCAATGCCGTCGCGGCTGGCCATCGCCTCATAAACCGCGATAGGGTTCCAGTTGAGAATATCCGGTGGGCAGAGCGCCACCAGCTCGTGGAGCATGGCGAGCGCTTCGGCGCCGGTATCAGCGTCGATGAACACGCCGCCAGCCGGGAACGGCTCGCTTCCAAGGGCGCAGCAAAACATGTAGAAATTCATCAGGCTGTCAACTGGAATGGAAGGAAACGCAACCCATCCGCTCCCTGCCAGCGCCAGCAAGTCTTTCCACGTCTCAGGAACCGCAGCTTTGGCCCGTTCGAGCAGGTCAGGCCGCCATGAACTCACCGGGGTTGCGGCATCGATTGCCAGCGCCCACTGGTGGCCATCGTAGAAATAGCTGTCGTGGGATGCGCCCACTGAATCGCGCGCCTGCGTGGCCAGGAAGCCGCCGCTTAAGTTTTCATCAAAGGCTTCATCAAGGGGGATGAAGACCTTATGGCGGGCGGCGTAGCCCACAAACGGGTGATCGACCACCAGGAGATCAAACGTTTCCGCCAGCTGCTCGACTGGATAGTCAGCGAACTCCTGCAAGCTCCGTTTTTCCCAAACGATCTCAACGCCCGGATGGGTCTCGCCAAAACGCTGCGCGGTGGCCACCATCGGCAAAAAGCCGCGAGAGTGATTCCACGTGATGCCACGAAGCTGGATTGCGGAAGTCATCGATTTTTAATCTGCCTTAAAGCGCCCGGTAAGACTGATGGCTCGCCTAGGCGGAACGAGTAATTGCAGACGCCAGGACGGCGTAAATTCTAAGCGTCTATTCCATGATAAGCTCTCCGCCGTGATCGCTCGAATGGTAAGCCGCTTCCACAAGCGCCATCGTCTTCAGCGCATCTTCCAAAGCGGTGGCAGCCACCTCGCGCGGATCCTCCATCCAACGCATCACACTTGCCATGGGACCGATGAAAGCGTCCGGAAACCAGCTCCCTTTGAGTTTGACCGTTTTCCAGCGCGGCGGCTCCGAGCCACCGGCAACGCAATATTCCATCCGGTCAGGCTCGCCCTGGGGATAGTTCATGAGCAGCCCCATGGACGCTACAATCGCGCCCTTCGTTCCTTCCCATTTAATAAAGCTCTCCTGATGACGCCGGCCGAAAACGTGCCCGTGATTGGTGGAGACGCAGGCCCGCACCGTATCACCATAGTCCAGAATAAGGGTTGATCTTGTAGCCGCAAGGTCCGGCGAGGCCGGGTGCTTGAGCGTCTTCGCGTAAACCCCGCGCGGCTCACCAAGAAATGAGCGAAGCAAGTCCAGATAATGAATACTATGGTAAAGAATTTCGACACGGGGGATTCCGCGCAAGAAAGTCCACAAGTTCCAGGGGGTGTAGACGCTCACGCGCACTTCCATATCATGCAGTTCCCCGATCGCCCCCGCTTCAATCAAGCTCCGCGCCGCCAAAACGTAAGGGGCGTAGCGAAGCTGAAAATTGACGGCAGCCCGGAGTTGTTTTCGCTGACAAAGGTCGACGATCTCGTGCGCTTCCGCCAAATTTCTACCCAACGGTTTTTGAATAAGCACGCCGCGGCCGTCCGGCAGGAATCTGAGAACGCCCAGAATGGCGGAGGCCGGAACAGCAACGTCGAAAATCGCGTTCGCGGGCGCCTCCTCTATGGCGTTTTCAAGCGATGAAAACACCCGTTCCACCGCAAATTGGCCGGCCAGAGCGCGGGCGCGCTCCACATTTAAGTCATAGACGCCGGCAACCCGGAACCCTGCTTTGCGGTATGCCGGCAGGTGGGCGTCGTGAACAATCCCGCCCGCCCCAATTAAAACGACGGGCTGCGAAGTTTGGGGCAATGCGGGCTTCTGGTTCAGCCGGAGTTGCGGCATAATGTTTCCTCGTCTGCCAGGATCGCACTTGCCGGACGATAGGAAAAGAGAGTTGCAAGCTGGGCGTCTCCTTGACAAAACGCCATTTTACAAACAAAACTTGGCCAAACAATGAAAAAGTTTCAGGCAGCGCCAGAGAGATACCAAGTACCCGCCCTCGACAAAGGGCTTGATATTCTTGAAACGCTGGCTTCGTCGCCCGTGCCGCGGTCATTGTCGGAGTTGGCCCGCGCCTTAAACCGGACTTCCAGCGAATTGTTTCGCATGTTGAATGCGCTCGAAAAGCGAGGCTATCTTGAGCGCGACCCCATTTCTTCAAAATATGGCCTGACCCTGAAACTCTACGAGATGGCTCACACACATTCCCCAATGGAAAAGCTGCTGAGAGCCGTCACCCTCCCCATGCGAGCGCTGGCGGAGCGCATCAAGGAATCGTGCCATGTCAGCAAGCTGAATCACGGACGTCTGATTGTCCTCGGACAGGCCGATAGTCCCGGACACTACCGGTTCTCAGTTGAGGTGGGTTCTGTTTATTCGCCCATCCACACGGCATCGGGGCGGCTTTTGCTGGCTTATCTTCAAGAAGAGGAATTCCAGCGCTTCTGCAGCGCCTCGGTGGAATACCGAAAGCTTGATTCAACGGCCAGGCGGGCGCTGCTCGCCAGGTTAGCCGAGATCAGGCGGAAAGGTATCTCAACCACGGAGTGTGAGCCTGTCATCGGCGTGAAGGGGTATGCCGTTCTCATCGGAAAGCCTGAGGTTAACGTTACCGCGGCGCTCTCGGTGGCGTCATTAGACATGCGGGGAAAGAAGCATAACGTGGAGGAGATTATAAGAGGTCTGAAGGAAACCGCGCAGGAAATCAACCGCGCGACCGGGCTGGGAGCATGATTCAATCAAAATACTTCGAAGACTACGCCGCGGGAAGCGTCCGGGAAACCCTGGGAAGGACAGTGACCGAGACGGACGTCGTCCTTCATGCCGGTCAAAGTGGTGATTTCTATCCTCACCACATGGACGCCGAGTGGTGCAAAACACAGGAATTCAAGCAGCGCATTGCGCACGGCACACTCGTGCTGACCATTGCCGTCGGGCTTACCGCCACGGAGACTAACCCGGAGGCCTTTACCTATGGTTACGACCGGCTTCGTTTTATTAAGCCGGTTTTTATTGGCGATACTTTGCGGGCGCGCGTTACCCTCAAGGAAAAACGCGATTCCCCCAAGCAGCCGGATTACGGCATTGTCGTCGAGCTGGTGGAGGCGCGAAACCAGCGCCAGGAAACGGTCCTCGCCTGCGAACACCTCCTCATGGTCAGAAAGCGTCCCAGCGCCACCTGAAGCTGATTCGCTACCGCTCTGCCCCCCCAAAGTAATGAAAAACCACCCCTTGCCCTCAGGCTGTCTTTTGAGCGGTTTCGGCGAATTTTTCAGCGCCGCGCGGTTCCCCAGGCGGGTGCACAAAACCGTTTACTACTTGACAAACCCAGGGCATAACCTCTAAATTGGCTCTCTAACCGAATTAAGCATATCTATTAGAGTTAATATCTCGTCATGAAACAGGGCGAGGGGGAAAATGAAGAGCGGCTGGCCGCTCCCAAAGGCAAATGCGCGAAGGAGACACCTGGGCAGGCCCAGCGGTTGGCACGGGGTTGCGCTTGCGCTGCTGGTGTTGGCCGTTGTCGAAATGGGCGGCTGCGGCATGGGGACGACAGAGCTTCCCGCCACCACGCAGCCGGGCGGGCCCGGTTTCCTCTCCGTTACCACCCCGCAGATTTCCGATGGCATCCAAGGGCTGCCCTATACCGCAACCATCGACACAACTGGCGGTAGTAACACCCTTGCATCTTGTACGGTGATCACTGGAACCCTGCCGCCGGGGTTTGCGGCGCCTGAGCCCCAAGGCAGCAACTGCATTTTAACCACGAATGGCGCAGCCGTGCTGGCGGCGGGGCATTACTCATTCGCCTTGCAAGCGGGTGACACGAGCACACCGCAACGCACTGACAACCACGTTTACAACCTCACCATCCGTCCGGAGTTCGTTATCACTTCTCCGGCGATTCTCGACGGTGTTGCCGGGCGCAGCTACACCCGGACGTTTACCGTAACCACCAACTTACAAAGCCATCCCGCGGGTCAGGTGTTTGTCGGCTCGTCTGAAGCCGGAAACGGTCCCGCCACGAGTTGCGCCATCAGCGGCCTTCCCGGAACGGTTGCGGCAAGCTGCGCCATTGACGCAAGCAAGGTTAATACGACGATCACGATGCAAGCCGCAGGCGGAAGCCTTGCCGCGGGAACTTATCCTTTCAGCATCAGCATGACCGATTCACCCCTTGCCACGTCTAACCAGACGCTTCCGGTAGCCCCGGCGGGAACGGTAACCCTTCCGCTCAACCTGGTTGTGCGGCCTGAATTTACCATCACCCAAGCTACGCTGGCAGACGGGGTTCAGGGGCGCGCTTATGGCGTCTCCCCGCTTTCGCAGCCCGTCGCAACCGATCTTTCGGCAGCCGCAATAAGCGAATCCGGCGAGCCTACGGAAGCAGGAAACGGTCCGATCACAAGCTGCGTGCTGAGCGTTTCCGCCACCAACCCCGGCCTTTCGCTTGCGCCCAGCCAGAATAATTGCTTGCTCCAAAGCGCCGCGCCCGTGGCAATCGCGCCGACCTACGGAGCCCAGACCTACAGTGTGACCGTTAGCGCCACCGACAACCCCATTCAAGACCCCACGTCGGGGCAAATCGTTGTCCCGGCAAACACCATCACCAAAACGCTTCAGTGGACCGCGCAGGCGCCGCTTTCGTATTCGCTCAACTTTGACACGCCGGCCGGACAGCCTGGCCAGGTTCCTGACGCCGTCCAGAACAGGACGTATGGCGCTCCGGCGAAAAGCACACTTGAGGCAATCGCAACCGGCGGCCTTTCTAATGAGGCCGGAGCCGCTATCGTTGAAAGCGGCGCTTTGCCTGCCGGCATCGCCTGTGCAACCGGCGCGCCGAATCCCACGCCCGTGCTCCTTTGCGGTAGCAGCGGCGCAGCGGTGAGCGGCGCGCCCGGAACAGCCAGCTTTAGCGTGACGGTGAGCGACCCCGGCAATACGGCGACGCCAGCGGGATCATCCTCGACCGATTCCAACCTTCACACCAGCCATTTGATTAATGTCGACAAGCCGCTTGCGATGTCCACGAACCTTGCCAGCCCGCTGCCACAGGCGGTGGTGAATGAAAGCTATGGGGCGGCGCCGCTGACCCCACTCCAGTACACTGCCTCTGGCGGTCTTGGAAGCTACCGGTTCACCACCGTAACCGGCGTGGCCGCACCTGGAAACGGCTTCCCGGCAGGGATTGCTTGCAGCCAGGGGAGTGGCTCGTCCGCCGATGCCTTTTCCTGTGGCACGCCGGTAGGCGCAGTGATCTCCGCCGCCCCCAACACGACCACTCCTTATACCCCAACCGTCACGCTGGATGACACCGCAAACAGCGCCACGCCCGACGGGGCCGGGTCCAATACAACCGCCAGCCAAACCAGCAGCCTGACGGTAAATCCACCCCTCACGATTACTGCGGGCGGCTCGGCGGCGGTCTCGCCACCTCCTGGAGTGGTTGGCCGCACCTATGGCGCTGGGACCGGATTCCAGGCGCTCATCTATTCTATCTCCGGCGGCGTGCCGCCTTACACGATTACCCCAATTAGCGCTACTGGAACTCCAACCGCCAATGGCGCTCCTGCGCCGATGGTCTGCGGCAACGCGCCGAGCCCACCGTCTCCGCCAACTCAATTGGTATGCGAGAGCGCCACCGGGATTACCGCGAACCCAGGGACGTATCCCTTTACCGTCAGCGTGCATGACGCGGGCACGGCGTCAGATCCGGTCTCGACCGCAACGCTTGGGCAGAGTGTGGTCATTCATGCGGCAATGGCTTTGACCCCGCAATCCGCTTCCCTGCCCCTTGCCGTCATCGGCCGCACCTACGGAGACCCGAGCGTCACCTGCGGTGGCACGCCTTGCGCGCCCATCGTCTATAACATCAGCGGGGGTCTCGGTGGCTACAGCCCAACGCCCACGCTCGCCGGGTTTCCCGGAACCTTCGCTTGCCCGCTTGCCGCCTCGGGGTTTTCCGGAACGTATTCCTGCTCCACGGCGGGCGCGGTGGCTGGAACGAATCCCGCCACGCTGAGCATCACCGCGTCGGACACGGCCAACACCGCAACCCCGGCTGGGACGCTCACCAGCAACAACGTCAACCTTGGCATCGCCCAGCCGCTTACCCTGACGCTCACTTCGGTGGCGCCGCCCGCCGCCGTTTTTGGCCGCGCCTACGCTACCGGCTCCGGCTGTTCGGGCGGAGCGTGCGCTCCAGTGGTTTACACCATCGCCAACGGGACCGGGAATTATCCGGCGGCCGCTACACTGACCACTGCTGCCGGCCCCTTTACGTGTTCCCTCGCCGGATCGGTCTACGATTGTTCGAGCTCAGCCATCACACTGAATCCAGGCGGTACTCCGGCCACGGAGTCTCTCAACGTCTCGGTCTCAGACGTCGCCAACGCTTCGACTCCAAGCGCCCCGGTATCGAATACCGCCGCCACGCTTACCGTCAATCCCGCGTTGGGCATCACCGGACCTTCAGGAACGCTTGCCATTGCGGTTGATGGACGTACCTATGGCACAGGCAGCGCCTGCGGCGCAACCGGAACCACGCCCTGCACAAGCGTCGGTTACACCATCAAGGGAGGTCTGGGAGGATATAGCCCAACGTCCACACTGAACCAATACCCAACGACTTTCGCGTGTCCATTTACCTCGACGGGCTCGCTCTCTGGAAGCTATGCATGCGCGAGTCCGGGCGGCGTCACCGGATCGGGCTCGCCGTCGGTCAGCATTACGGCTTCGGACACGGCCAATACGTCCACGCCAACTGCGCCCGCAACCAGCAACGCGGCAACGCTGCCAATCAGCGCGGCGCTAAGCATCGCGCCACCTGCGACGGTGAACCCCGCCGTTCAAGGGCGCGCCTACGGCACAGGGTCGGGCTGTAGTGGAGGCGCCTGCGCGTCCCTCCCTTACGGCATTAGCGGCGGAACGACGGTCTACTCCACAGCGTCGCTCACGACCACCGCCGGAACGTTCGCTTGCGCGCTGAGCGGTACAACGTACAACTGCTCAAGCGGGGGCATCACAGGCGCAACGGGCGCCCCCACACTGAACTTCTCCGCCTCAGATATCGCGGACGCCTCAACCCCGGCCGGAAGCGCCACGAATAACGCCAAAGCGCTCGTCATCGATGCGC
>JBOGJY010000141.1:0-11666 GCA_050745325.1 Terriglobia bacterium | reverse complement strand
GACGTGATCAATCCGCCTAGAATCACGATGGCCATCGGCCCTTCAATCTCGCGCCCGGGATCGCCACTCCCCAAAGCCAGTGGCAGCAGCCCGAGCCCCGTCACGAGAGCAGTCATGAGGATAGGCGCCAGGCGTTCGGAGGCGCCGCGCAACGCTGCATCCAGCCCCCAGCTCATGCCTTCCACGCCAATAAGGTGCTCGTAATGCGACACCAGCATAATCGAATTGCGCAGAGTAATTCCAAATAGCGTGACAAACCCGACCAGGGCGCCCAGTGAAAGACTGCCGCCCGTGATCCATACTGCGAAAACGCCTCCAACCAGCGCAAATGGAAGATTCAAGAGCACCAAAAGCAGGTTCCTATAGTTTCCCATGACCACCGAAAGCAGCAGAATGATGCCGAGCCCTGCGAGCAGCGAGTGAATCAGCAGTTCATGATGGGAGCGGGCCTGGGCTTGTGCCGTGCCCCCGAAAGCCACATAGGTTCCGGAAGGAAATGAAATCCGCGCAAGGCGCTTGTGCGCTGCCGCCAGGAAGGCGTTCATATCGCCGCCCTGCACGTTGCAAGTGATCGTTTCCACGCGGCGCGCGCCCTCATGCTGGATGATGTAGCGCCCTGAAGTTTCGTAAATATCGGCAATCTGGCTGAGCGTGATGTAATTGCCGTCCGGCCCGCGCAGCGGCAGATCACCAATCTGAGAGACGCTCCGGCGGTCTTTCGCATTAAGGATAACGGAGACATCAAACACGCGGCTTCCGTCATAAATCTGCCCCACCACATCGCCGCCGTAAGCAGTGCGCACGGCATCCAGCGCCTGGACCGGATCGAATCCCCAGCGCGCCACATCCTGCGGCCGGAGGCGTACCACCACTTGCGGCATGCCGGGAGGAGATTGAAGCTGAACAGCCGATACGCCCCGAATGCCTGCCAGCGCGCGCGCCACCGCACGGGCTTCTCCGTCAAGTGCGTTCAGATTATTCCCGAAGATGTTGACGACCACGCCGGAGGTGTATCCGGATAGCGTCTCATTAATGCGCTCAACAAGAAAATTGTTCACCGAGAAAGTCGCGCCGGCGAATTGGGCAAGCGTCTTGCGAATCGCGGCCAGCACGGCGGCGTATTGGCTTCCGTTCAGGGGCTTCAAAGCCACCTCAAACTCGCTGGAATGGGTACCGCCGGTGTCGTCACCCAGCTCTGCCCTTCCTACCCGTTGCGCCACCAGCCGTACGGAAGGAATCTTCAACAACGCCTCCGTCACGCTCCCACCCAGGCGCAAAGACTGTTGAATGGAGGTTCCGGGGACCATCGTCATGTGCACCGTGAGGTTTCCCTCTTGCAATTGCGGTAGAAACGAAGCTTCAAGCGTGGTCAGCGCCAGGACGCCCACGAGGATCACAATGCCGACGGCCGCCATTACCACAACCGGGGCCCTTTCAACCCCCAACAAGAGTCTCCGGTATCCTCGCTTCAGCACCCGCAGAAAGAGTGGATCCGGGCTCGGCAGGTCGCGGTTCGCCAGCAGGATCATGCAGAGCGCGGGCGTCACCGTGAGCGCCACCAGAAGAGAGAGGAGGATCGCCCAAATGTACGCGATCCCGAGGGGGGAAAAGATGCGCCCCGCCACACCGGAAAGAGTGAGGACGGGAAAGAAAACTAGAATCACTGCGAACGTCGCGTAAACCACCGCGCTGCGGACTTCAATCGAAGCGTTCAGCACCACTCGCCAAGCCGGGTTTGGATCGGTGGAGACGCGGTTTTCCCGCAAACGCCGGTAGATGTTCTCCACATCAATGACCGCGTCATCTACCACTTCGCCGATGGCAATAGCCAGCCCGCCCAAGGTCATGGTGTTTAAGCTCAGACCGGATCGCTCCAGAATAATGACCGCGCCCAGAAGAGAAAGCGGAATTGCCGTGCATGAGATCGCGGCTGTGCGGAGATTAAAGAGAAACAGAAACAGGATCATTACAATGAGGATGGCGCCGATCACGAGCGAAGACCGGACGTTGCGCAGCGCCGTCTGGATGAAGGAAGCAGGCCGGAAGATATTGGCGCCCAGCTTAATTGCTTGCGCCGCCAGGGTCGGGCGTAATTCCGCCAGCGCCTCATCGAGCCTCTGTGTTACCTGGATCGTGTTGGCGCCGTATTGCGCGGAGACCATTAAGAGCGCCGCCGGCTGTCCCATGATCGTAGCCGCGCCGATAGGAGGGGCGGGCGCGTTCACAACCCTGGAAACGTCGCCCAAAGCCAGGTTCACTCCATTGCGGTGCGCCAGCACTGTGCGCGCGATCTCCGCTGGTGTCAAAGACTGACCTTGCGTCTGAAGAGTAATGCGCTGATTGCTGGTCGTGATGAATCCGGCGCCGCGAATCCCTATTGCGCGCTGCGCCGCGGCGACAATGTCGCTTATGGTGACATTGTGTTGGATGAGCCGCTCGGGATCGAACTGGATCTGGATTTGCCGGGTCTTTGCCGCAAACACCGCAATTTTCGCGACGCCCGGCACTGCCAGCAAGCGGCGCTTCACCACCCAATCGGCCACCGTGGTCAGATCCATGAGGGATTGTGTCTTGGAGGTGAGGCCCACTTCCAGCACGGTGCTGGTGGAAGAAGTGAGCGGAGTCATCAAGGGCGTAATACCGGCCGGCAACTGCCCAGACACCGTCGCAAGCCGCTCAGCCACAACCTGCCGGTCGCGGTAAACGTTGCTGTCGCCTTGAAACACAACGGTGATGACGGAAAGACCTTGGATAGAACCGGACCGCAGCGATCCGATCCCGGAGGCGCCGATCATGGCATTCTCAACCGGTTGCGTAACCAAAAGCTCCACCTGCTGAGGCGCCAAGCCCGGCGCTTCGGTTTGAATCTGTACTTCCGGCGGAGCGAATTCCGGGAAAACGTCATAGCGCGCGGCAGAAAGCGAGTAAACGCCATAGGCAAGCACGGCGCACGCCAGCGCAATGACAATGCCGCGGAAACGCAGTGAAAAATGAACGATCGATTTCAGCATGGCAAAGGGTACATCGCTACAACTAATCCTCCGGTTGAATCTGTGACCGGAATTCCTCGGAAAGCAGCGCCTGCGCGCTTTGGGTTACAACCTTGCTTCCGGGCGCAAATCCGGTCGCTTCGAAATATCCAGCTTCGAGCGGCATTGCCGTTGAAACCAGCTCGCGAGTAAATCGAGTGGAGGAAGTTTGCTCGTAGGCCCACGCCTGCCCTTGCCACCACACGATGGCCGTTCCTGGCACGAGGACGCCCTTCAATCGCCGCCCTATTGGAAGGCGTGCAACCAGGTTCATCCCAGGCGCCAAACCGGGATGAGAGTCCATTGAATAGAGCAGGCTGGCGCCCTGAATGCGCGGGTCAACCCGCGGAAAGGGCGAAACATATCTTGCTTGAATCAGACGTCCCGCAGGGGTGGAAAGCTCGACCGTCTGAGCCGCGGTGAAGGCGCTTCCGGGGGGCGCCGCCACCTGCACTAACAACTCCTGCTGGTTCAGAACACGGTTAAGCTGCGCCTTGCCAGCCGCAACCCATCCTGCGACGGCGCTGCCCCAGCTCTGCACCGCCGCCGTTTTTTGCACCGCGAGGTCTTGCTGTGCGGCGAGAAGGCGTGCCTCGTTCGTGCGAAGAGTAGCTTCGGCGGCTTGAACCGATTTCTGTGAAGCGTTCTGATTTTCCTGATAGAGGGCCCTCAGCCTCTCGTATTCTTTCTTGGAAACATCCACACTTACCTGCGCCGTTTCCACTTGGACCTGCGCGGCAACAAGGGCGCTTCGTAGCGTGATCAAGTCTTGCACGGGAATAATGGTGGCTGCGGCCACCGCCTGCTGCCGTGCTTCAGTTACGTGCAGCGCCTCAACGGCAATTCCGGTGCGCCTCTGCGTGGCTTCGTCGAGCGTGACCACCGGCTGCCCGTTGAGCACGGAGACTCGGGAAGGAGTCTGAACAGACTCCGCCTGGTCTTCGTCGTCCTGGTCCGGAGGGTCCTTATGTGTCTGGGCGAAAGTCCGCAGCAACACGGACGCTGCAATAATCACGAGAGCGATGCCTAGCAGCCATTTCAGAGCCTTCATGGTTTTCCTCCACAAGACAGTGACAAGTGATGAGCAAGCCCTCAGCCATGAGCCATCAGACTTCAGCAAGAGAAGGAAGTCCCGGTTTGTACACACAATCGCGTACCGATGACGGATTGTTTACTTGTCACTCGTCACTTGTTTCTCCTCATTTCGCGGGCGCGGGAAGCGCCAACAGTGTTTCATCCTCTGGCTCCAGCGGTTTCTGGACGGCGGCTTCGAGCTTGCCCAGCGCCGCCTGGGCCTGGAAGAGAGCATTTAACCACGCCTGGGCCGCCGCCGATCCTCGGAGAAGCACCGTATCAAGAGACAACCAGTCCGCCTCGCCGGCCGCCACCTGTTGCCTGGCCATCGGCTCCTGCACATAACGCAGGTTTGCCAGCGCCTGCTGCGCCTTCTTGAGTTGTGCATAGTCCGCCCGATACTGAACCAGGGCCTGCTCGCTTTCGGCAATCACTCGCGCTTGCGTCGCCAGCAGATTGTCCGCAGCCTGCTTGCGTCGCGCCTCAGCTTCGGCAATGGGTCCCTGGTTTCGGTTAAAGACGGGAAGCGTCGCAGACAACGTGGGTATGAAGAAGCTGTGCCCTTCCTCAAACTGGTAACCAGGCCCAATCTGAAAATTTGGATGTTGCTTGGCGATTTCGAACTGCAAGGCCGCTTCGGCAGCGGCATATTGCGCTAAAGCTTGCCGCACGTCCAATCGGTTCAAAACGGCATCCCGCTGAATCTGTTGTGCGGAAAGCGAAGTGACGGATGGCAGTTGATCGAATTCCGGCCAATCGAACCGCGCATTCTGCAAACCTGCCATAGGAATGCCGATGGCCGCTGCCAACGCAGCCCTCGTCTGCGTGGCGCGGCCTTCGGCGGTGCGGGCGGCGAGTTGGCTGTTGAGAAGATCCACCCGCGCCGAGTCGACGGCGGGCCTCGCAATCTCGCCACTCTTCAGTTGCCCGGCAAGCCGGGTAACACGCTCCGATTGCAGCCGTTCCTCGGCGCGCCACAGGTTTTGACTGCGCTCGGCTATCATGACGTTGAGCAGCGATGCACGCACGCCGCTGCGCACGATCCAGGCCATCTGCGCCAGGCTCATTTGTGCGGCCTCACTCAGATTCTTCGCGGCCTCAAGTTGGTACTTGCGCTTACCGGCGGTGACCACCGGGACCGCGAAACCCAGATCGAAGAGATATGGGCTGGGAATACCGGGCGAAATACTTAGTGTTGGGTTGGGTCTCATGCCAGCGGTAATAATTCCTGCTTGGGCTGTGGCAACCTGCGCGCGCGCTGTCTCAAGGTCAGGATTGAAATAAAACGCCGCAAGCGTCAGCAGCCGCACGTCCCAGGCTTTCGGCGGCCATGCAATGGCATGAGCCAGACTCTGCTCGACGAATGGCCTCAAGCCGGGATCATCCAATGTTCGCGCTTCGAGGCTGGCCGCCGTTTGGGCCGGAGCGATCGAGGCTGGCTGGTATCTCCTTGGCGTCGCACAACCCGCCATGATCATGGCGACGCCAGCGCCGGCAGTAAGATATAGGAGACTACGGCCTGCCCATATGCTCCGTGAGGCCCGAGATTTAGCCATTTATCACGCAGTCCTTTCCCAGGAACTTCCATGTGAACGGAAAAATACACACGGATTCCGCGATACGCTCCGAGGAGTGTACCGGCAAGAAGGGAAAGAACTAAACGCGGAGCGGCAATAGTGGAGGGGAGTGAGAGGATGCAGGCGCGGCGGGAACCGTGAAAATCGGCAAGTAAAAAATCAAAGGCAGGAAGCAGCCCCGAAGGACTCCGGGCAGAAACGAACTGCGTTCCCGCCACTTTCGAATGAGGACGATTACGAAACAGAAAATGGCCGCGACGAGGGTCACATAACCACCGGCGTTATGCTTAATATCGTCTACTTCCGCGCGCGGTGGGTCCCAAAAATCAAAGGTCTCGCACACGGGGCCGGTAAGGTACCACCCCAGCCATATCAGGACTAGAATTTTGATGACCCGTCTTTTCACACCACAGGATACCAGCTACGGCGCAGTAGCACAAATGTGGTGTTTTTGGATAGTGGGTACGGTTTCGACTTTACAATTCTTGACGGCTTCCAGAACGCGCCATACTTAGGGCATGACAAAGAAGCCGGCAAAAAGATCCCCGAATCTCCACAGGCCGGTCCGCCGGACCAAGCATCACCCCAAGGAAGATTTCAATCAGGCGGTTGAGCCGGCCGCGCGGCGCGGTCCCCGAGGCGCAGCGGGGTCATCCTGGCTAGAGTAGGAGGCTATCCTCATAGGCTCGTTTGTTGATTCTAAAGGATCGCTAGGCTTCGTTCCGCGGATTTTTGCGTCGCCGCCCGGAGCGGGCACGAGAAGGCTGCGGTCCGACCCTTCCTCCATTCGCTCGCCCCCGTGAAAAGCCGTGGCATGAGCAAACGACTCCCCGCCATCCTCTTTCAGGTCCATTCTTGTGTTCGCCCGGTTCGTTTGGGCGGCTCTTGCTTGCAGGCGGATCAACAGCCGGATTTTGGCGTTGATCTGGCGGTCGAGCCGCTCGATCCCCAGCGCCGCGCGCTGCCACGCTTCGTCGAGCGGATGGAGGCCGGGCCAGCCGGTGTTTTCGGGCTGCTCGATTTCAATCTCCTGCCGGCGCCGGAAGAGTTGTTCCTCCTCGGCAAGGGCGGCGCGCTCTTCGGCGATCAGGGCGCGGATTTCGGCCACGCGCGGGTCATCGGCGGCGGCCTCAGCCTTGGCGCACCCCTCCCAGAGCTCGGCCAGCCTGCGGCCGCGCGCCGTGGTGCGAGTCTCGCCGTAGAGGTAATCGAGCAGGTGGGCGGGGGTGGCGTTTTGGCCGTCGTCGTGGCTCCAGTCGGGGCCGGTGAGGCAGGCTTCCAGGTCGCGCAGCAGCTCCGCCATGCCGGTGATTTTCTCTTCGGAGGCTTCCAGGTGCGCGTACCCGGCGGCGGAGTAGTCGTCGTAGTTGACGGCGGGGGCGCGGTGGTGGGCGTTGAAGCGGCGCTGGTCGCGCTCAAGCTGGAGGCGTGGTAGCCTACGCGCCTGGCCATCGATAAGAGCGAGGCGCGATTGGTCGCGCAGCCAGTAGAGCCATGCGAGATCGTCGATCAGCAGCTTTTGCTGCGCGCCGCCCGGCTGCCAGTCGTCGAGCAGTTCCTGGCGGCGGGCGTCGAACTCAGCGGCGTCGTAGCCGGAGCGGTCGAGCGCCTGGCGCAGGATGTGATCTTCAGAGGCGAAGGCGCCGTGCTGGAAGCTGTTGAAGGCGGCGCGCTGCTTGCCCTCAGAAGTTTTGGGGCCGGTGGATTTCTGCGCGGCGGCCTGGTTGGCGGCGCGGCGCTTTTCGCTGACGGTGCGTTTATCGAATGTCATATAGAGTCTCCCTTTCTGATTGGTGATGAGTGATTGATGATTGGCGATTGAGGGTCGAGGATTTGTAGTTCGCCGTTTCCAATTTCTCTGTGAACGCTTGCTGTAGCGGCGTCGTCCTCGCCGCCGGTCTTTACGGTTTGAAAGCCGGCGGCCGGAGGGCAGGTGCGCAGAGTTTTGCTTTTGAAACTCTGCGGCCTTTATCGAATCCCGCGGAAAAGCCGCGGAGTTAAAGAACAACTCCGCGCTACAACGCCTTTTCCGGTGTTTTCACACAGATTCCACACCCCAGATCAAGCGTAGCAGGGGACGATGAGAAAATGGAGACGGATGAGACAAACGCGACGATTTTGTAGAAGGGCTTGCGAAGGAAGGAGTTAGCGGCTTCGCTCACCCGCCGCATGAAGCCGGTAGCGCGGAGTTTTGCTTTTGAAACTCTGCGGTTTTTATCGAATCCAAATGCCTCGTCAACGTTGGAGGTGTCTTGCGGAAGCCCGCAATAACCAATATGTTTCGCGGGTGGCGCAGGCATGGCGTCTTTTGCCATGCCTGCGAAAAATACGGGGCTATCTGAAACCGCAGACATCACAAAGCGATGTCTGCGCCAGCCGGCGGCAAGCTGATGGGCATGAGTGGCCAAGCGGCGCTGGTGATCGAAAGCGTGGGACAGGAGGCGCGCATAGCACGAGTTGACAAGGCAGCTAATACTTCAATATACTAACGCGCGGTTAGAGGGCGCACCGGTTCAGCGCCACAACCTGGAGGAAAAGAAATGGCAGTCCCGTTAGCCAGTCTAGCGACGACCCCTTACAACATCGGGGCGCCGCAAGTCCTCGTGGACGTCGCGCCGCTCAGGGGCGAGCACAAAATCTACACGACCGGCAACGCCCGAATTAACGACGTCTGGGCGCCCAATAATATGGGCCCGCAGATGCGCGATTTCGCGGGCGCGGTCAACGCCGGCGGGAACACAATCTATCTCCCTTATAACGATAATCATATAACTTCCGTGCGGCTGCCGGCGCCGCCTCCGGCCGGAGTGAACTTCTTCCTCACTGCCAATATGAGCGGTTGCAGGTTTTTCGTGGACACGATCGGCGGGAGCAACGACCTGATGGTCTACCACGCAAACACTCACCACCACGCTGCCCCGGCGCACAACGTTGCTGCAAACTTTCAAGACCCCAATGCCACCATAGTGCTCAACACGCTGCACCATCTCGCTCAGGGCGACTATGCTCCGCTTGTGTTGCACAATGTGGCAGACTTGGCCAAAGTGGATTATTACCGTCAAGCGGCTTTGATCGAGCAGCAGAAAGCTAACCGGGGACGCCGCCTGCTTTTTAATACCGGCACGGCAGTGGCGCCCAACGTCCAGGTGTTTACGCCGGAGTTTAACGGGGGTTGCTCCGTCATGGGTTTTTTCAACGCGGGCGCGTGGCACTTTTATTACCAGACCTGGGGTGACGTGGACTACCACCGTCCCACGGGCGCGAAAGCAGTGGCAAAGGACCTTGCCACGTTCCACTGGAACTCCGTCCACAAACTGCGCACGCAAGGCGCGCACCACGTCGCCGCGTACGCAAATTTCCGGGTCGTTGACCACGGCCCGATCTAATGAGCTTCGGCCCATCCGGACATTGCCCAGCGGACTCTCTCGCCGGCTGGCGCCATTTCAGAGATGGCTACCACTCCAAACAGAAGGAATCTGCGCCAGCGCGCCGTGCTATGCGGAGCTGACGCCGTGTCGCGCATCCGTGCAGGATTAGATGAAGTAAAGCCGGACCTCTACTTTGCCGATGTCAGGCCGGTTCGGGAGCGAAGCAATGGTCAGCCTGTAGCCGTTTCGATTGAGGTTGTTTATCAGGCCTTCGACATGGGCCAGGGCGACGCGGAAGCCCTCGTCGTAGTTGGGGCCGACTACGAATACCCGCAGTCCACTTCGTTTTGGAATATCCCCTAAAGATTGCACTGCCCCTTCGAACTTGCCGCGAAAGGTGGCGTCGATCGGCGGCTGCGTGTCCCGCTTTCCGCCAGGAGGAGGAGGCGCCCCCTGCTTTGCAGAAGGAGGCAGCGGAGCCGAGCGAACCGGCACGTTCGCTGAAACCGGCACATTGTAGGGAAGTATCGCCGCTGGCGCTCTGACCGGCAGTCCGGCCGCGCCTCTCTCCTCGATGTGGGGATGGGTCACATGCCCGTTGGCGGAGATTACATCGCCGGTGGGCTTCATGGCGTCGTTGACAATTTTGTAGCATACGAGCTCTTCGCCCTCGCGGATGGCGTACACAGGGAACTGGCCCGCATGGCAGCGTATGGAAATGATGATCTCGTTCTTTGCGTCGCGCTTATCGAGGATGCTCTTGAATTTCAGCGCGGCTTGCCGCCGGGCGGCGTATACATTCGCCGTCACCGGCATCGGCGCCTTAGGGTTTTTTTGGCCGGGGTACGTCATCGTTCCGACCAGGCCGTAGCGCAGCTTGTATTGAGGACCGCCGCCGGGTCTGGACGACCGTATCATGATGTAGCCGGTGCCCATGTCCATTTCTTGAGCCACCTTGATCCTCGTCATCTCCGCGCGGTAGCCGCGAACCAGCAGATATAACGGAGGAAGAGCCGTCCGCAATTCCTTCGCAAGCCGGGTGAGATCATACAGTAGTTTTTGGTCCTCTTCGGGAGAGAGGGGCAAAAGCGAGAAGTGAGCTCCCTGCTCGCTGTTGTGGATCTGCTTAAAGATCGATAGCCTGGGGTTCAGAAGGCTTGCGCTCAGGTCGTGGAGGCCCTCTTCATATTTCTTGTCCCGGCTGATGAAGTTGGCGGGATCGGCAAACGGCGAGCTATCAATCCCGCGCCGGGCCCAATAGTTTTCTCTCTCAGAACCACCAGAGTAGCTGGTGTTGCGATGCTGAAGCGCCTGCTGGAGGGGGGTTGTCCTAGTATACTGGCCGTCGGCAAAGAACCGGTCGGGATCGAGATCAATCTTGGCAAATTTCTTGTCCCTCTGGTTTTTGAAGTCAGCCCCGAACGTCCTTACGGTCATCCGCTTGTCCCGGAACGCCTCGTAAAAGGTATCCGCCGCTTCCCACTTCTTGTAGGCAGCCCACCATCCGCCCATCCGCCCCTGGAGCTCAGCCCAGTTATCTTTGAGAAATGTCGCCTGGAATTGGCCGTCGTTTCTGGCCCGGGCGTTCTCCCACAAATAGAGAGTTTCGCAGACTTTTTCCCGGCACAGCTTCAGCAGTTCAAGTTCGTTGGACACGTCGGTTGACCCCTCCGGGACGGCTCGATGCCCGTTCTGCTACCGTATCACGAGCGCTCAATCCCTTGATCCTACCATGAGTTATCGCAAGCAAGTAGATGCTCTCTTGGGTTTCAAGAGATATTTTGCTCATGCTGCCGCTCCTGAGGTCGCCGGCTGGCGCTTATACGTCCAGAGCGATTTTTAATGCTTGCGACAGGCGCGAGAGCTTCGCGGACGAAAGGCTACCGACGAAGTCGGTAAGCCGGCTCTTGGGGATGCTGACCAAACCGTCGCAGCCAATCGAGTTCGGATGTTTCAATCCATCTTCCGGCCCTGCGGAGACCTCCGTTTCGAGTCCATGACCACGCGTGAACACCGGAGCGCAGACCACCGTGGGGAAACGGGAATCAACCAGGGTCTGGCGGCTGACCACAGTCATCACCCGTTGCTTCTTGGGGTCTCCGCTTCCGGGATGGCGCAGCAGATACATATCTCCGCGCTTCATCGCTCCTCCCAGAGGTGGTCGAGCGACTGGTAGGCGAGCACATCTTGCATCTCGGCGTTGAGCTCGCCGGCAAAGCGGTTGATTTTCTCCGCGTCGCGGGCGTTGGCGGCGGCGCGTTCGCGGTGGGTGAGATACCCGCGCAGCACAGCGTCAACCACCGCCGACCGGGAACGCTTTTTCCCCGCCACGCGGTCGATGCCCCTAACGACTTCGCGGGATAGGGTGAGTGAGGTTTTCATTTTCGTTTTCATACTACCATTATACTACCTTTGGAAAACCGTGACCGGCTTCCACTTGCGGAGGTTCCAGGTTACACTGAGCGCAGCTAAAAAATAGGTGCGAGAGTTGGAGGTGCCCATGAAAAGGGCCGTTGCGGTGGAATCCGCCTCTGCATTATTCGACAAGAAGATCAAGGAACTTGGGGACTGGCGCGGGAAGACGCTGGCGAAAGCGCGCGAAATCATACACGAGGCAG
>JBOGJY010000140.1:0-8976 GCA_050745325.1 Terriglobia bacterium | reverse complement strand
CGGCGGCCTCTGGCCGGCGGCTTTCAAAGAGTAAAAACCGGCGGCGAGGACGCCGCCGCTACAACCATTGCCATGTATGCGAAAAGGAGAAGCTCGCTCTTGAAATTTGATCTGCGGGCTATCTGTGAAAGCCGCACACATTGCAACCGCGGCGATGGTTGCGCCACCTCCGGGCGCTACCACCGGGCGCGGCAGGCGGCGCCTCCGCATTGAGGAAACGAGTTTCTTCAGCCGCCTCAGAAATAAAACTTCAAGGCAAACTGGAGTATCCGCGGCGAATTGGCCGTGCCCGTCACCCTGCCAAACTTGGTTGAGGCGTCGTTCACATTGGAATCGGGCGTGCCCCAGACCGGATTGTTGGTGACGTTGAACGCCTCGGCGCGGAATTCAAACCGCTTCGATTCTGAAATCTGAAAGTCGCGGAAAATGGAGATGTCGAGGTTTGGACGGCCATCGGCGCGCAACGTATTGCGGCCAAGATTGCCCAGCGAATCGGTCACGGGCAAACCCGCTTTGGTCAGCACCCCCGGGCTTGATGGAGCGGCAAACGCCGCCGTGTTAAACCACTCGCCGAGGTTCGGGTTTGCCAGGCTTGGGTTTCCCACCAGATTGGCCCGGTTCCAGCCGTTGCCGTTATTTGGGATCGACGAATTTGCGCTGATGTTAAAGGGCACGCCGGAGGTCAAACTCAAAATGCCGTTGAGCTGCCATCCACCCACAAGGTTATCCACCAGCCGGCTGCCGGATTGGAACTTCATGCCCTTGCCGAAGGGAAGCTGATAGACCGCGCTGGTGGTGAAGATGTTCGTAAGGTCGTAGCTGGCGACGCTTTTATCGGCAAAGAGATTGTACGGATGCTCGACAGAGGCGCCGTCGGCGCCGAACCAACCGTCCACGCCGAGATCTTCATCCTTCGACCAGGTGTAAGAGACCAGGTACGTCAGGCCGTGCGAGGCTCTCTTGTTGAGCGAGAGCTGCAGGGCGTTGTAATAGCTCCTGCCCTGGCTCGTTTCGTAATGGGTCACGACTTGATAGGGATAAGGGAAGCGGTTCTCGGCGGCGACAATCGCCGGGGTGCAGGTGGTGGTATAGCAGCCCGCAGCGGGAACAATCCCTGTGCCAGGAACCGTGGCGACGTTGCCGTCGGCGCCAGAGTCGAGGCGATGGCCGTCTGAGCCCACGTAGTTGACGGTTAGAGTCGTATCCGGCGCGAGCTCCTGCTGCACGCCAAAATTCCACTGAAAGGAATAGGGATTTTGAATCATGGGGTCCACAAACCAGTTGTTCTGCTCAAACGGCGTGGGCGCTGGGACCGCTCCCGTCCCTCCGCCCGCGAACAAATTCTCGGCCAGCGTAGTGGGCGTGATCGTATTGAGATTAGCTAGGATTTGCTGGCTCACCGAGGGCCACGTGCCCTGGAAGTTCTGCGCCATTTGCGTGACCGCCGCCCAGTTGTCAAAGAAACGGCCGAAAGAAGCGCGGATGACCGTTTTATCGGCCAGCCGGTAAGCCAGCCCGATCCGGGGCTGGATGTTGTCATAGGTGTTGTGAATAACACTTCCGCTTTTATTCGGGGTCAAAACCACGTTGGCCGGCAGCGTCCCTCCCGGAATGCACGGCGCCGACCCGCAAGCGGGCGCGGTGTTTTCCAGGATATAAGTTCCGTTATTCAGGTTGAGGTCGCCGATCTGGTTGTTTTTGTCTTTTGCGCTTCCGTAAACGGGGAAGAATGTAACGTCGTAGCGCGCGCCCCAATTGAGCGTGAGGCGGTCGGTCAGTTTCCACTGGTCCTGGAAGTAAAAGCCATCCACCGATCCGCCGTATTCGGTCTCATTGACGTTGCGGTAAGTTGAGCCGTCCGGGACCCCCAGCATATACGAAGCCACGCTGTAGCCGCCTTGATTGCCCTTTGCCGCGGCCGGGTTGGAAGTCACGTCGCTGCCAAAGCTAAAGCTGGAGCCTACAATGACCTGCGTCATTCCGTTGGTGTTGAAGTCCGCCCCAGTGCTGAAGGTGTGCTTGCCGTGCGTTTTTGAAAAGTCCCCTCGCCATTCCCAAACATCCGCCACGTTCGTATTGTTATCGGCTTCTCCCCCGGAGGTGATGCCGCCGTCGTTGAAACTCGGCGAAGGGAAGTAGCAGCTTTGCGCGCCCACGTATCCGCAAGTCAGGAATGACGAAAGGCCGGACGCCTGGATCAACTGCTTTGATTTCGATGACGAGAATAGATTGCCGGACGTGCCGTTGGCGAAGTTCCTACCCATTTGCAGCGTCAGGATGGCGCTGGGTCCGAAGGTGTGATTCCAACTCGCGCCCCACACGTGAGCGTTATACGTGACCACTCCATTATTCCCGACCACGCTTTGCGCCGTCTGGGGCGTGCCGACATGGCTGAACCGGAACCAGAAAGAGTCCTTGGCGCCCAATTGCTCGTCGCCACGGACGCTGTAATTGTCACTGGTCTGGACGGTGAGCAGGTTTTGCTGATAGTTGTAAGTTGGATTGCCCGTGACGTTCGTTGCGGGCCACAGCAGCTTGGCCAGGGCCTGCATGTGCGGATCGATCAAAGCCGTTGGGATCTTGTTGCAGGGCGTTCCGGCGGACTGCGTCCCGTTCGCCGCCGGGGTTAAGGGACTGCCGCCCGCATTGCACATGAAAGGGGTCCGGCTTTGGGTAGTGGGGTCGGTGCTGTAGGGGTTGTAAATCTGGCCGGGGAAGTCGCTGAAATCGCCGCTCGCAATTTCCTGAGTGGTCGGAAGGGTGTCTCGCGCGTTGCCGCCCGAGTGGATGCGCGCGCCCTCGTAACTGCCAAAGAAGAACGTCCGGTTGCGGCCGTTGTAGTGAGGCAGAATCACCGGGCCGCCGATGTTGGCCCCGAACTGATTTTGCTGCAACTGGGAAACCGTTGAGTTGAAGGGATCGCGCGAATTCAGCGCCGTATTGCGGAAGAATTCCCAGCCCGCGCCGTGGAACTGGTTGGTGCCTGACTTCGTTACCACGTTCACCACGCCGCCCAGGACGCCCCCAAACTGCGCCTGGTCGTTGTGCGAATCCACCTTGAATTCTTCGATGTCATCCACAACCGGCGCCACCGAATACGTGCTGCTGAAGGACTCCTGGTCATTCAAGCCATCCATCAGAAACAGATTGCTGCGGTTTGTCTGCCCGTTCACCGAGGGAAAAGAATAACTTCCAATAGGATTGCCGGTAAACTGCTTGTTCGAAGCGTTCTGAGCCGTGTTGATCGTGCTGACGCCCGGCGTCAGGTTCAGTAATTGGGTAAAATTCCGCCCGTTCAGCGGCAGGTCGTTCACCTGGTGCGCGACAATCGCGGTGCCAAGCTCCGCCGAAGACGTTTGCAGGGTTGCCGCCACCGCCTGCACCGTGACCGTCTGACGCGATGACCCGACCGGCAGCACAAAGTCAAACGTGGTGGTCTGGTTGACGTTGAGCGTTACCTGGCTCTGCGTCTTGCTTTCAAAGCCCTCCTTGCTGACTTCGACCGTGTAGTTTCCCGGAACAATGTTCAGGATGACGTACACACCGTCATTGTTGGTTCGCGCCGTCTGGCTGACGTTGGTGGCCACATTCTTCAGCGCCACCGTGGCGCCGGGGATGACGGCGCCGCTCGGGTCTTTCACGACGCCGTTGATGGCGGCGGTGGCGAGTTGCGCGCGGGCGCTCAAAGGAACAAGAAGCAAGCAGGTAAAGAATGCCCACAAACAAAAGCCCCAAGACTCGTACCCACGCGCTCGATGTGTCATGTTAGACCTCGTACCAGGAAATAATTAGCGATTGGCTTGAAAGCTACTAGTCTGCGCTTTTTTATCATTAGCAACGATCCGCTGTCAAGAAATTTTCTACATACTTGAATGAAGTTTTACTATATGAAACAAGGAGGCTGCTATTCCAGAGGTCTTGAAGTTCAGAACTTGATGTGAATGAGTCAAGTTTTCGTCATGCTGTTGCGGTTCCTGCTCCCCGAAGGGGAGCGACATGAATAGCCGTGGGTAAAACCCACGGTTACGAACGGAGAAGGCCGCCGGCCCTGAAGGGGCCGAACGTCTAACGGTCTTAATGCGCCTTGTGCGCCGATTTGACGATATTCAACCCCTCCGGGGTTGGTCGCGCAGGTGTTCACGTTCCGTGGGTTCCACCCACGGCTATTCATGTTCCACCGCTTCGCGGTGGCGCCCCTCTCCCGCGCGGGCGGGAGAAGGGGAAGGGGGAGAAGGACACTTTGCTAACCCACGACTCACGCCGTGGGCTATATTCTGCCGCTCCTGCGGAGCTGGCTTATTCAATGAACTTCGGTGGCATGTCACCACCCTATTTTGTCTTTCCGATTCCCTCAAAAGCGGTTGTGCTATAGTATGCGGTTTGCCGCGAATCCTATGCCTGCAAAAGCAAAAGCCAAGACGACACGGACGGGGAAGAAGAATTACACCGCGCCTGACCGCCTGCGGAAGATTTTTGCCGCCCTTGACGTTTTGTTCCCGCAGGCCCAATGCGCTTTGAAGCATGACAATCCGTTTCAGCTTCTCGTCGCAACCATCCTTTCCGCCCAATGCACGGATGTGCGCGTGAACAAGGTGACGCCGGGGCTTTTCGCAAAATATCCCACCGCGCAGGATTTTGCCGCGCTCCGGCCGGAGACGCTCGCGGAGGATATCCGTTCTACCGGCTTCTTTCGCAACAAGGCGAAAAATATCGTGGGCGCAGCGGCAAAGATTGTGACTGAGTTCAAGGGGCAGGTCCCGCGAAGCATGGAAGATTTGCTCGGCCTGCCCGGCGTGGCGCGAAAAACCGCCAACGTGGTTTTGGGCGTTGCCTATGGGATTGCCACGGGCTTGGTGGTGGATACGCACGTCTTCCGCATTTCGCACCGCCTGAAGCTCTCCCTCTCGAATACGCCGGAAAAAGTAGAACAGGATTTGATGAAAATCGTCCCCAAGGATCGATGGATTTCCTTCAGTCATCAGGTGATCTGGTTTGGGCGCAAGGTTTGCGTGGCCCGCAGACCTCTCTGCATTTCGTGCCCACTAGAGAAGATTTGTGATTCGGGGGACAAAACAACCGCGAAGAGTGAGAAGTGAAAAATGAAGAAGCAATGGATTATCTTTCTTTTGACCCTACCTTTCCTCCTGGCTGGCGCGCAGACTGGCTGGTCTCAGGGCTACTATCGCGTCGAGCAGCGGTCGGGCGTTTGGTGGTTCATGACGCCTTCCGGCGATCCCACGCTGTCTGCCGGCGTTGACGCCATTGCGTACCAGGGCGACGTCATCAAAGGCACACAGAGGCGCCCATACCAAGCCAACGTTTCTAAAATCTATCCCAACGAGTTTTCCTGGGGCGCCGCCGCGCTCGAAAGGCTTCGCCACTTGGGATTCAACACGATTGGCGCGTGGAGCGACAGGGATCTTTGGGATCGTGGCGTGGCCTATACCGTCATTTTAGATATTGCCGCGCGCTCGGGAGCCAACTGGCAGTATGGCAGGCCGCTTGATGTTTACGATCCGAAGTTTGAACAGGCGGCGCGTGAAATCGCCGCGCGAGAGTGCAAGCCGCGGGCGCACGATCCGCAGTTGATTGGCTATTTCAGCGACAATGAGCTTCGCTGGGGACCCGATTGGCGCGGAAAGCAAAACATGCTGGCCATGTACCTTACCCTTCCCGCATCCGCCCCCGGCAGCGCCCATGCAATACAATTTTTGCAAAGGAAATATAAGACTATTGCCGCGCTCAACCGCGCCTGGGGCGCGCATGCGGCAAGCTTTAATGACCTGCCTACGGGCGCTACGACCGCCGCGTTCGAGGCCGACAACCTGCAATTTCTGGCGCGCGTGGCGGCGCGGTATTTCGACGTTTGCGCCCGCGCCATCCGCGCCGCTGACCCGAACCATCTTTATCTCGGGGCGAGGTTTTCCGGGAAACCGCCCGACCCCGTGATTCGCGCCGCGCGCGCGGCGGACGTGGTCTCGATCAATATCTACCGGTTTGATCCCCGCCCGCTGGTCAAACACGTCTACGAACTCACCCACAAGCCGGTGCTGATCACCGAATTTGCCTTTCGCGCTGAGAATTCCGGCTTGCCCAACACGCAAGGCGCGGGTCCGAAGGTTGCTGACCAGGCGGCCCGGGCCAAAGCTTACCGGGACTATACGACCGAGCTCGAGAGCCTCCCGGAGGCGGTGGGCTATCACTGGTTCAAGTGGTGTGACGAACCCAAACAGGGGCGTTTCGACGGTGAGAATTCGAACTACGGTTTGGTTGACATCAAGGACCAGCCCTACGCGGATTTCGCCCAGGCCGTCACGGCGGCGAATCAAGAGGCGCTGGCCGTTCACCAGAAAAGCAGTGGAGAGTGAGAAGGGGTAAAGGCGAAGACAAGAGCAACGCGCAACAACGATAACTGGTAAGATGAAGGTCAATGGGTCTCGGAAGGTACTTTAGATTCAGAGCTTCAACTTCGCAACCTGCATGGAGTCTGCTAATGCACATAGGAGAACTTGAAAGCATCCTTCTTTTTGTTTCCGATCTTGACGCCGCCAAACGGTTCTACGTTGACCTACTGGGGCTACCGATCATCTTCGAAGACGGCATCGTGGTGGTGCTCAAAACCGGATCGGGACGAGTAGTCTTACATCGCAACGACAGAGGCCACGATGACCGTGGGATTTTCCCGGTGGGAGTTGGCGCTACCGGTGTCGCTGTGCGTTTCAGCGTGGATGACCCCGATGTGTGGGAAGTGGAGGTAAATCAAAGGGGGTTTCCGGTCCTTTGGAAGACGCAGGAGGCCTCTTGGGGAAGGTTCGTGGTTATTGGCGATCCTGATGGGAGGCCAGTGGTCCTGGCAAGAATGAATCGGCCCGCCTGAGCAGAGACCGAAGCGTCATGGGGGATTGTCAGATGACGCGAACAGGGCAAATCGCTCATCGAGGGCTAATGTAAATCAAAAGGATAGGCTCGTCGCTTCGTCTGTCTGAGGGAAGGTTAATACCTTATCCTTTTTCCCTCGCCACTTGTGTCGCGTCCCTCGCCCTTTTTTTCATCACTTGCTTGCAGCCTCCATAACGATCTGATAGAGCATCTTGACGCCGCGCCGGATCTGATCGACCGGGACGCGCTCATTGGGCGCGTGCTCGGTGGCCTCGATGGCGGCTGTCACCAGCACCGGGGTAAATCCGTAACAAACAATGCCGTGCGGGCCGAGCGAACGATACATCTGGCTCTCCGTGTAGCCACTGTTTAAGACAGGCGTCACCAGCGCGCCAGGGTCGTAGCTCTGCACCACGCTCTTGATGATGCGATAGAGGCTTGTGTCTGTGGGGGAAGCGTTGGGCGGGCGGAAGTCCGATGTTTTCTCGATGGTGATCGCGCCATTGCCGATCACTTTGCGCAATTGGCGGATGAACTTGTTAGGGTCGCTACCCGGAAGCAGCCGGACATCCAGATCGGCGGACGCGGCGCTGGGAATGACGTTCGTTTGCGTGCCCGCGCGCATCCCGGTCAGCGATACGGTGTCCCGAATCAGGTAGTTAAACTCCGGAGCGCGGCTGAGGCGCTGGACAAAGGCGGGATTTTTGATCGATTTCGAAATGTGGCGGAATTCGCTGGAGCGCGGCTGAGGCTCGGTGGAGGCGATGTTTTCAAAATATTCAGCGACGGCAGGAATCAACTGTACCGGCGGCTGCCACTTTATTATTCGGCCTAAAGCGCGCGCAAGCTGATTGGGCGCTGAATCGGGAATTGGAATGGAACCGTGTCCGCCGCGCCCGTGCGCTGTCAGGCGCAGCCAAAGAGGCGCCTTCTCCGCCACGCCAATTCCATAGATTTTGGCCCCATTCGGACCCGTGGACCGGATGACGTTCGAGCCGCCTTCGGTGATAAGATACCCGGCCCCGCGAACCAGCTCCGGGTGGTGATCGAGGAGCCATGCGCTGCCTTGGTCATTCACTTCCTCATCGCCGGTTGCCAAAAATATCAAGTTACGCTTGAGGTTTGGGCGCTCGCGCGCGGCGATGAGCATCACCATGGCTTCCATAACGCCCATATCCTTCATATCCATAGCGCCGCGCCCGTAAATCATCCCATGGATGATCTGCCCGGAGAAGGGCGGCGCGCGCCATTCTGAAGGCACCGCCTGGACCACGTCCATATGGCTCAACAGCACTATGGGCGGCAGGCTGCCGGCGCCCCGCAGAACCGCGTAAATGTCCGCCCGTCCCGGCGCAAACATATAGACGGTATTGGGGATGTGCGCCGCGTCAAAAAGGCGATGGAAGAACTGAGCGGCGGCCAGCTCGTTGCCTGGTGGATTTGACGTGTTGATGCGGATGTACTGCTGCAACAGGCTCACGGCCTGATCCTGGTAAGGGCCAAAGTTGATCGGCCCTGCTGGGCTAGGGCCAGAGGCTAGTAGAACGGTGGAGAGAAAGACGGCGGACATTAGGCCAACGAAGCGCACACCACCGCGAAGCGATGGAAGATGAAGCGCCGTGCGTTCCACCCACGGAAGGTGAACCACAGTCATCCCCCAGCAATCCCGGAGGGGCTGGGAAAGGGAGCGGGTAGCCAAAATCCTTGCCTTTTTCGAGTTAAACAACATATATTGGCAGACTTAGGCCCACAGTTGCAATAACCTGGCCATCACTGTTGCGTGGCAGAAGTTACGAGCGTCGTGAACCACATGGCGAACTTCAGCCCATGCGGCGGCGAAGCATCGATTTAAGATCGAAAGGACAGACCTTTGGCTAAGCACGTGCAACCGCGCATCTTTGTCACGATTGCAGCGCCCACTCTTGCCGCGATGGAGGACCAGGCGTCGAATGCCGGTTGTTCGCAGATCGGGTTCGAATGGAGGCTGGATTATCTCCATGATTTCCAGAACCTTGAAACGCGGATGCATCAGATGCGTGTCCGGCTGCGCTTTCCCCAGAGCATCGCCACTTGCCGCCGCGAGGAGGCGGGTGGCCT
>JBOGJY010000139.1:0-3687 GCA_050745325.1 Terriglobia bacterium | reverse complement strand
ACTCTTGACAAGCCGGTGGCCAGAGGCCGCCGCTACAACCGCAGTTGTCTCACAGACCACTCAGCCGACGCGCCGGGAAGCGCGGCTTCTCCGCCCGTTCCCCCTACAACCCTGGGAACCTCAATCGGCGTGCGCGGCGCTTGCGGGCAGTGGGATATTGACCGATACCTTAGTCCCGTGGCCGTTCGACTCAATATTCAGACTGCCGCCAAATTGGCGTATGCGCTCCTTCATCCCCCGGAGGCCCACTCCCGAACCTGGCGACCGAAGCCGATTCAGCTTGTCCGGCATAATTCCGATCCCATTGTCCTCTATTTCGGCATGAATTCCCGCGGAATCGCGGGCCAAGCGTATGGCGGCGGTCTTACTCCTGGAATGCCGGTAGACGTTGGTCAGGCATTCCTGCACAATGCGAAAGATGGCCAGTCCTAATTCACGAGATACCCCGCCCAAATCCTCCGGCAGCTCCAGCGTGACATCTAAGCCACTCCGTTGGGTAAGACCTTCGACGTACCACCGGAGTGCATCGGACACGCCGTTTTCATCGAGTAGAGGCGGGTGCAGCAAGTAAGATATGGTCCGTATTTCTTGCGTGAGTTGATCGACCAGCGCCTGGTTCTCCTTGGCGAGCCGCGCGAACGCCTTCTGATCTGTTTGCTCAGACAGCGCGGCGAGATTCATCCCTAAGACCGCCAGCGTTTGGCCCGCGCTGTCGTGTAACTCGCGGGCCAGGCGCCGCCGCTCTTCGTCCTGCACCTGGAGCAGCCGGCTCGAGAGCGCATACAGATCTTCTTCTACTTTCTTTTTCTCCGTGACGTCGCGGGTTATCTTGACGAAACCCTTCAGTTTCCCTTTCTGGTCTCGGAGGGCAGAGATGACGACGTTAGCCCAGAAGCGCGAACCATCCTTCCGCACCCGCCATCCCTCAGCCTCAAACCGCCCTTCTACAGAAGCCGTCTTCAGCCCGCGTTCGGGCTTGCCCGCTTGAACGTCTTCTGGCGTGTAAAAAGCGGAAAAATGCTTGCCTAGGATTTCCGACGCCTTGTAACCCTTAATGCGCACTGCCCCAGGGTTCCAACTGCTGATAAAGCCTTCAGGGTTCAACATGAAGATCGCATAATCCAATACGCTTTCCACCATTAACTGGAACTGCTCCGCGTTCTGACGTAACGCTCTCTCATGATTCAGCGCCGCCGCCCTTTGCTGTAATTCGGCGATGCTGCGCAGCCGTTCGTCTTCGCTGCTCGCGCCGGTATAGCTCTCAGCCGGAATCACCGCGGTGTGTTCTGAACACATTCGCACAAACAACTCAGCGTCTTCCTTGCGGTGAAAGCCCCCGATGGGATAGCTGCAGCACAGGCTGAACGGGCGCGACCGGCCCAGGCGGTTCCAGAGTTTTTCCAACTGGATCGCAGCCTCAGCCTGCCCCTGCGCCCACAGTAGCGCGACAAGCTCACCAAACACCGTAACGCGAGAGTGGCCGCCCTCAGCGTTTGCCCAGGCGCGGTCAATGAGAGCGCCAACGGTCTCTAAAAAAACTTCCGCAGCCGGTTGTCCGTCCTGCATGATCCTGGGCAACATCTCAGCCGCATCCACGGAAATGTAGCGGCCTTGCTCGCGTACCGCGAAGACGTCCAGACCGCGCACCGTCAAACGCCGCTCAAGCCCGTCTCGATGAGCCTGGGTGGCAATCACCACCGCGCCGTCACCGGCGCACACGGCAGCCCCAATGGACCGGCTTAACGCGTCGAGCAGAAAGGCGTCATCGTGGTAGAACTGTACGATGTGCGACCGCGAATCGCAGCCAGGCTGATCTGCGAAATGGAGTAAGTCAGAATGATCCGAGGTCTTGGTGGCGCCCATGCGCATACCTCCTAAAGGGGTGCCCTGGGTCCCGGGATTGAAAAAAGGTGTACGCCCCCTTCTCAAAGCGGGATGTGAGAGCCCACTTCCGAAAGTCTAATGACTTCCCTATACAGTTACAATTGGGGATAGTATGTAGGCTAAAAAACCGTATAAATACCAAGTATACGAATGTGCACCCCCTTATTGAGGACTACAAATTATAGTGACGCTCTTTGCTGTAGCGGCGTTCTCTGAACGCCGGAAAACCGGCGGCGGGGACGCCGCCGCTGCGATGAAGGATATCACTATAATTATGTACGTAATCCTCAATCGATCGTGGCCGGCGGGCGCCAGGGGCCGCGATGGCGTTCGATAGCGCGGGCGACTGCCAGCACCCGTTCCTCTTCGTGCGGCCGTCCCACCACTTGCACGCCGACCGGCAGCCCTTCGGGCGATTGCCCAACCGGAACCACGGCCGCAGGGTTCCCGAGAATATTAAACCATTGCGTGTAGCTCATCGCCTCGAAGTATTTCACTTTTCTTGCGCCCACAAGCCACTCACGCTCGCCGTGGCGGAAGGCGGGAATCGAGCACACTGGGCAGATAAAAACGGGAGCCCGCTGCATCTCGGCCAGGAGGCGGCCGCGAAGTTTATCCCGGTCGAGCCACGTTTCGAGAAACTCATCGGCGGTGAGCGGGCCGTCTGCGGCCGCGGCGCCAAGAAATTCCCTGAGGATCGGGCTGATTTCCGCCTCCCGCCCGCGCGCCATTGGGCCAATCATCATCGCGCCTGCCCGGCCAAAGATGTTCCACCACAACCGCCGCGCGCGCTCAAGGCCGCCGGGCAGGAGGGGTTCGAAAGGCTCAACGGCAAACCCATCCAGCCGCAAATTCTCCGCGGCCTGGCGAACGGCGGCGCGGGTCTCTTCTGTGACCGGGGTTCCACCATCTTGTTCAAATACGCCCACAGGCAGCCGACGGATTTCCGCCTCGTCCGGCCATCGCACCGGGACGGGCGCCGAAGAAGGATCGCCATCGTCCGGCCCGGCCATCACTTCAAACATGATTTCGAGATCGCGCACGGTTCGCGTCATCGGGCCGCAAACGCCAATCAGCGCAAACGGTCCGGTGGACGCGGGATAGTGCCCGGTACCAGGAATACGGCCAGGGGTGGGCTTGAGGCCGCAAATGCCGGAATAGTGGGCCGGGATGCGGATGGACCCGCCGCCGTCGCTACCCACGCCGCCAGCCGAAAGCCCTGCGGCGATGGCGGCAGCTTCGCCCCCGCTCGAGCCTCCGGGCGTGCGCGCGATATCCCACGGGCTGTTAGTGCGGCCATAAAGCAAGTTATCGGTTTCGTAGGCCATCAGCAACTCGGGCGTGTTTGTATTGCCCAGCAGAATGGCGCCCGCCTTCCGCAGCCGTCCGACCAGCGGCGCGTCTGTGGCGGCCACCCTTCCGGCGCGCAATTTCGTGCCCGACTCGCAAGGCCAGCCTGCCACGTCCAGAGAGCTTTTGATGGTGATGGGAACACCGTGCAGCGGACCGAAGTCCGAGCCGGTGAAGAGCGCGCGGCCGGCTTCGTCCGCAGCGGCAAGCGCCCCCTCGCGGTCGATATGGGTTAAAGCATTCAGGCGCGGATTGAGCCTATCGATGCGGTTGAGATGCGCTTCAGCAAGCTCGCGCGGCGAGACTTGCTTGCTGCAAATCGCCGCCGCCATATCTGCGGCGGATAAAAAATGGAGTTTGACCATACGGGAAGGACAGCCTTGGGGGTTGTGGTACTGTAGCGGCGGCCTCTGGCCGCTGGATTTTAAATGGTAACAACCGGCGGCCAGAGGC
>JBOGJY010000138.1:0-15081 GCA_050745325.1 Terriglobia bacterium | reverse complement strand
GTGGCCCGTCCCGGTAACCGGCAGGCGAGCGAAGCGAGGCCAAAGGCTCAGACCTTTTTCGGCCCCAACGTGTAACTCGATGAAAGTGAATGCAATAGACTGCGATTACACTTTTGGGAGAGGAACCCCATTTTTCCACTACCAGCCACCGGGGCGGATCGCCCTCATCGGACAGCCCAGCGGCAAGGCGCAGCCGTTCCCGCCAGAGGGGAGCGATGCGCTCCTTTCGGCCCTTTCCTAGCCGCCGCACGTGAGCTGGCGATCCTAGAGGACACCGACTGTAAGGCTGGCCTGGTGTGCGGTAGCCCCGCTCGTGGCCGTAATCGTCACCGTGTACGTCCCGGCAGGCGTTCCCGGATTCGGGGGAGGCGTATACGGCGCCGCGCCTTGGCCGCCGCCGCCGCGTTCCCGGGCAATCCCATTTCAGGTTGACATTTAACCCAAGCCTCACTACACTCAGGTTATATGCTAACCCGGAAAGAGGCTAACCGCGCCGGCTTATTGCAGGGGACGCTCGATTTGCTGATCTTACGGACGCTCGTCTTTGGCTCAAATCACGGGCAAGGCATCGCCCGCGCCATTCAAGAGCAGTCTGAGGACGTCCTCCTGGTGGACCACGGCGCGCTGTACCCGGCGCTCGACCGTCTGGAAACCAAGGGTTGGATTGCGGCCAAGTGGGGCACTTCGTCGAATAACCGCAAGGCGCGCTTTTACACACTCACCCCGCAAGGCCGGAAGCGCCTGCACCAGGAAACGAGCCAGTGGCGGAAGATCGCAGCCGCCATCGGGCGCGTGCTCGGGCCGGAGAAGGTGGAGGGCTAACGATATGTTCTGGCGGCGGAAACGGACGCAAAGCGATTTCTCCGAAGAGCTTCAGGCTCATCTGGCGCTCGAGGCTGACCGGCTGCGCGCCGAGGGCCTGAGCGATGAAGAAGCGCGGGCTGCGGCGCGCCGGAATCTGGGCAACCTCACGCAAGCCAAAGAGCGTTTTTACGAGTCCCATCGCTGGCTTTGGCTGGACATTCTGATCCAGGATGTGCGCTACGGCCTGCGCCAATTGCGACGCAATCCAGGCTTTACCGCAATCGCCATTATTACCCTTGCACTCGGCATAGGCGCCAACACCGCGATCTTTAGCATGATCAACGGCATCCTTTTGGACGCCATGCCTTATCAACAACCTCAACGGCTATACGTCGTGTGCGAGAATGTGCAAGTGGGACCTAAGTTGTATATGGGAGATGTGGACAATGGGGGAGACTTCGCCTTGTGGAAGCGTGACTGCCGCTCGTTCGCGGGCATCGCCGCGCTCGAGCCCGTCAATGACAATCTCGATCTTGGCAGCACTGCAGTGCAGATCCATGGCACCCGAGGTTCCGCGAACCTGTTTTCTATCCTCGGAGTCGGTCCAATGCTTGGGCGCAGCTTCCTGCCTGAAGAGGACCAACCGGGCCGCAACCGGGAAGCGATCTTCACCTATGCGCTGTGGCACGCCTACTTCAATTCCGATCCTAAGATTATCGGCAAGGCGATCCGTCTCAACGGATACGATTACAAGGTGGTTGGAGTGCTTCCTTCGAGCTTCTATTTCCCCAAATTCGACCAATTGGACGGAGGCGCGATCGCCGGATGGACTTCAAGGATTCAATACTTCGTGCCTCTCGCGCTACAAGCCCCCTGGGAAACGACACCGGCGGTCGGCGACAACATGAACTTTACGGTGATCGCCCGCCTCAAGCCCGGCGTCACCCGCCAGCAAGCGCTCACAGATCTCGATAGAGTTGAAGCTGACATCTCACGCCACGATCCCCATGCAGACGGTGCAATGCTACGCGCCGATCTGATACCGCTCAAGACGGCGGTGGTCGGAAGCGCCACTCAAAGCCTGTGGATGCTGATGGCTGGGGCGGCCTTGGTGCTTCTCATCGTCTCGGTGAATCTGGCCGGCCTGCTGCTCGCGCGCAGCATGGGCCGCTCTCATGAGGTTGCGGTGCGGGCGGCGCTTGGGGCAACGCGTGGAAAGCTGTTGCGGCAATTCCTCACCGAAGGCTTGGTTTTGGTGACGGCGGGAGGCGCGATCGGGTTACTGCTGGCAGTTGAAGGACTTCGCGCGTTCATCCACTACGCTCCAGTAAACCTTCCGCGCATCGAGTCTGTCCATGTTGACTCACGGGTGTTACTTTTCAGCATCGCAGTTTCTCTGGCGGCGGGCCTTCTATTTTCCGTGCTGCCAGGGCTGCGCCTTAGCCGGACCGAACCGGCGGACGCGCTGAAGTCTTCGGCGGCCACAACCACCGGCGGACGCGCCACGGCGCGGCTGCGCGATATCCTCGCCGGCGCGGAAGTGGCGCTATGCACCGTATTGCTGATTGCGGCGCTATTGCTCGCTCAAAGTCTGGGCCGCGTGCTCAAGGAAAATAGCTGGCTGGAAGTGCAGCACGCCGTGGCCGTCGATCTGATCGCTCCTTCCAACGAATACGGAACCCAAGCGAAACTCCAGCCGCTCTATGACAAGCTGCTCCGAATAGTAAAGGCTCTCCCGGGTGTCCGGGCGGCAGGATTTTCGAATGCCCTGCCTCTTCGGGGCTCAATGTGGGGGAACAGTGTGGATTTTCAAGAAGTGCCGCAGCCGGAAAACAAGCAGACCAATGCCAACTTTCGTTTTATAAGCCCCGAGTATTTCGAGGCCATCGGCCTGCCTCTGGCGAGAGGCAGGTTTTTTGCCCCGAGTGACGAAGGCCAGGATGAGGTCGTCATCTCAGAAGGAGTTGCGAGAGAGGCCTTGCCGGGACGCAATCCCATCGGTATGCACCTCCGCTGGCACATTCCGTATACCGCCAAGCCACTGTTCTGCAGGGTTACAGGAGTTGTCGCCGACGCGCGGACCGAGGCAGACCAGCAAGCGCCGCCGATTGTTTATTTTCCTTATTGGGTTTGGAGTCCGAATAAAATCTCCCTTGTGGTTCGCACCACCGCGGACCCTAGAAGCACCGCGACGGACGTGCGGCAGGCAATCCGCCGGCTGGATAATCAAATCGCCGTCCCGCGCGAGGAAACGTTGCAGGACGTGGTGAGCGAGGCGGTGGCGCCGCGCAGCTTCCTGACCTGGCTTGGAATACTCTTCGCAGCATTTGCCACTTTCCTCGCCGCGCTTGGGTTGTACGGCGTGATTTCTCTGTCCGTCACTCAGAGAACGCACGAGATTGGCGTCCGCATGGCGCTGGGCGCGCGTCCCGTAAATGTCCTGCTCATGGTACTTAAAAAGGGCCTCAGACTGTCGCTCGCGGGTGTGGCCGCCGGCCTCGCGTGTGGGTTCCTTTTGACGCGCCTGATCGCGAGCCTGCTTTATGGCGTCAAGCCCGCCGACCCGCTCACTTTTATCATCGTCTCCATCGTGCTCACCTGTGTCGCGCTGCTTGCCTGCTACATCCCCGCCCGACGCGCGACCAAGGTCGATCCGATGACCGCCTTAAGATGCGAGTAAATCCGCAATAATAGCGTCTCGTTTGTCTCAAATTTCTCAAAGCCATTTACTTATGATGAAAATGGGCGATATGGGCTGGCGCGTGGGGTGCGAAGCGTCTATGGAGCGCGGCTTTCCAATTTTGGATATTGGAAAGGCGGCGGCGTTAAAAGGCAAACCCTACGGAACAAGGCTTAGCCCGACAGAAAGATTAGAAAATGGCCGGAGAGGGAAGCAATTCCGGCCACGGCTGGCGCCAGGGCGGCGGGAATCTGCGGGTTATCGGCGTTAGACCAGTAGGCGCTGCCGTTAACTACGAATTGGTGTATGCCGGTGTGAAAGGCCTCGCGCACCAGAGCGGCGGCGCCGGAGAATTCAATTACGGACTGTCCTGCAGCGACGTGGTCAATCTCAAAACCCTGGGAGTTAAGCCAGTCACTGACGGCTTGGATGTCGGTATCGGCGGGGCCAAATTGGTTTCCAAACTGCGCCGGTGTGAGCCATCGATGGTAGTTTGGCGATGACTTCACCTGCTGCTCTACCAGCAACTCGCGCAGAGCTGCCTCCTGCTCGGGTGGACGCTTCAAAACCAGCAGCATACGATTGAGAGGAAGGCCATCCGGCGCCGCGCCACGGTCATCTTCGGCACGGGCCAGCGGAGGTATGTTGCCTCGCAACACTACGCGGTTGGCCGGATCCACGGGCTGAACGATCTGCGCCCGAGCCCGAGCGGCTTGGGCCCCGGCGCCCGCGGTGAAAAGGAAGGAAAACGCTAATACTTCGGCGAGTTCAAAAACCCATGCTCTTCGGGCATTCCAGTACACCCGCTTTCGCTCGACAGCAGTTCTAAAGCCCACGCCCCCCTCCCAGCACGGTCCTAGAAAACGGTTATTCTAATCCCAAGAAGTCGTGACGGGCAAGGAAGATTTAGGTGTGCGCTGGCTAGATATTTTCAGCCGAAGCAGGTGTGGTATTGTTAACACCTTTGGGCAGAAATCCTATAAACGCGAAGGGGCGCTTATGATCCGCCGGCAATTCCTTGCCGCAGGCGCTGCGGCCCTTACACTTTTTCCCCGGACGCCCCGGGCTATCCGGCGTGTTCGTTTGTTCCTCCGGCCCGAGCAGGAGCTGGGGACCACGCCGCGCAATTTTCTTGGGCTCGGGTTTGAAACCTCCACGGTTGCCTACCCCGGTCTGCTAAGCGGCGCCAACCGTGCCCTGATCAATTACATATCGGCCATGGGTCACGAAGGGGTAATCAGAATTGGCGGCAACACGTCGGACTATGCTGTATGGAGCCCGCACGGAAAGGCTGTTTCCTCACCGCAGCCCCAACCCTCGGTGATTAACAATGCCATTTTGGCCGATCTTGGACGCTTTCTGAGAGCGATTGGCTGGAAGCTGATCTGGGGATTGAACCTGGGTACGGGCACGCCGCAGGAGGCGTCGGAGGAAGCGGCGGCAGTGGCCGGGGCTGTTGGAGATGCCTTGCTCGCCCTCCAAATCGGCAACGAACCCGATCTTTTCTCCCACAACGGACTGCGAAACCGGAACTATACGTATCCGGACTACTTGCGCGAATTCCAGCGCTTCGCTAAAGCCATCCGCAAGCGATTGCCAAACATTCCGTTTGCGGGACCCGATGTGGCGGTCCAGACAAGTTGGGCGGGCGAATTCGCCGGCGGCCCGGAACGTCCAGTGCTCCTTACACAGCACTATTACGCTGAGGGTCCGCCCGCCAACCCCGCCGCCACCATACAAAATCTCCTGAAACCCAATGAGCGCTACGAAGAGATGTTGCGCCAATTACGGCGAATTTCAAATTCGGCCCGCATTCCGTACCGTATCGTGGAAACTAATTCTTGTTTCGGCGGTGGCAAACCGGGTGTCAGCGATACATTCGCGTCAGCCCTATGGGGGCTCGACTACTGCTTCTCCCTGGCAGCCCACGAGGCGGCGGGCATCAACTTCGAAAACGGAATCAATCAGTTCGGGCGGGTAAGCTGCTACAGTCCTATTTACAACGATGAACAGGGTTTATATTCCGCGCGACCACTGTATTACGCCATGCGCGCCTTCTCGATGATGGGGGTAGGCCAGCGGCTTGTTCTCAAATCTGAAATTTCCGGAATCAACTTCAAAGCTTACGCAGTGCGGGATGATCCGGGCCGGACATGGGTGACGCTAATCAATAAGGAGCCGGAGCAAGCCGTCGAGGCGACGATCTCACCCTCACGAACGTTCGCATCGGCGAATGCGATAAGGCTGACCGCCCCTTCGATGTCCAGCAAAAGCGGCGTGATGCTGGGTGGCGCAGTGATAAGCAACGAGAACGGCAAGGAAGGCTATTGGAGGGCAGCAGGACGCGAACCGCTACGCGTCAAAGGGGGCGATATAAAAGTTCATGTTCCCGCCTCGAGTGCAACATTCGTTGAGTTCGGATAAGAGCGGGTTTCACGATCTGTTGTCTCCGAGTGCGCCGTTGTCTGCCTGGATCTTCTTTACCCTTGCATGATCAGTAACCACTAAGCGACTACTCATTAGTGATGCCGAGCCGATAGGAGTTTGGGAATTTAGTCCGCTTTCAAAGCGCAGGCTCCACTGAGGCTTCATTCAGGCCAATGCCTTACGGTTGCAATCACCGACCCAGGGCGCGACGTTTGAGGAACTTCTGCGTAATGCTGATGCCATCGGCGCCAACGCTATCCTCAACATCTGTTACGACGATGCGATCGAGGTAGACACGCTCTTCAAGGGCGCTGTCGTCGTCATCGACCCGATCTCAGTTCCGTCGATTTTGCCCGCGCTGGCTCAATTCAGGTAACGGTGGACATGTACGGGCGCTTGATTCCAGAGGGAAATATCGTCTGGGTAGACGGCCTCGATGTAGAAACAAGTCCGCAACAAAACGCAACACCCGCGCAACAAGGCAAGATCCGCCAGGTGGTTGATATGCCGCAAACGATTGATAAAGAATTATAGATTTGCAGGGTTCTAGTCAATTTTAAGTGAGTTGGAGTGGGTTGGAGTGCGTTGGAGTGGGTTGAAAGTAATTCAAAACAAGCAACTTAAGATTGGCGTCCTGTGCGCGAGTTATCAGGGATCGTGTCACTAGGTGTGCAAAGTGCACACTTTCTCGATGAAGCCAATATTGAAACTAAAGGAGTTATGGCGATCTGTGGAAAACTAAGGTGTGCACTCGCTCCCAGAATCATGCCAACATCTTGTAAGTGACGCATATACATAGTGTTAGAAGTGTGCATTGATATAAAATAAGGAAATGTGGAGAAACCGAAGTGTGCACTTTTCTAATAATTGGTGTGCACAGATTTTTGAAAATGGGTTCCGGATCAGCAAGTCTCAATTCACCTTTGAAGGCTGACAACCGGCTAGCGCGCCTACCCGAAACGCAGTTTGCTCGGCACTCTCCGCGACAAATCTCATCCTCTCGAAAGCAATGCGGTCTCCTCTCGCGGCGGCATCATAGATATCCCGCATCGCGGCTTCCCCTGCCCTGTAGGTTCTTTCGGACTGTTCAGGGTCCCGAATCCACGCCTCACCGCGCTTGATGAGGAGCTTGAGGACGTTTGAGGCGCGCTCGAAGTTGGCGTCGAGGGTCTTAAGCTCTTCCTGGGTCAGCGGTCCAGACGTTTCCATTCTAAATTACTCCCTTCAGCGTCGGAAAGTAGCGCACCGCGCCCGCCAGAGAATCGACGGACAGGGGCGCACCGTGCGATTCCGCTATCTCTCGCCCCGTTTCAAGTAAGGCTTGCATGAAGCCAGGGTTGCCGCCCACCAGTTTCCAAAGGAAATTAAACTGCGTGTCGTCCACCTCAAGTCCCATAAATTCTAGTGTCTGCCGCGTGTCGGCTTCGCGCAGCAGTTTTTCCTCGAACTGGAGGCGTATACGCCAAGCCAGGCGCGAATGGTGCTCGTGGATTTTGCCGCGCAGAATCTCGTTTCCGACAAGCAAGATTGGTAAGCGCGCGTCGTCCCATAGGCTGCGCAATACCTCGAAGCACTTATGCCCAAGCTGATCCGCCTCGTCCACGATCAGCAGATAAGGCTCTTTTCGCGCCCTCTCAACCGCGCGCTCGCGCAGCAGCGACGAATTCATCCAGCTTCTGCCGTGCGTATTCCAACGCTCGGAGGCGTCCAGGCCGACGCAACGTAAGAGGTCGCAATGAGTGGTCGTCGGCTTGCACTCGAACAGGCGATGCGGAAAGGGAAGGTTCCGATCCGCATAGTGGACGGCGGTGGTCTTTCCCTGGCGCGTTGGCCCGGTGAAGGTCACAATCCACCGCTTTTTCCAAGCCCGCGCGGCCATAGCGAGGAGATGCTTCACCACGGGGTTGATAAGTACCGTCTGCGTCAGATCTTCAATGTCCGTTGCCACAACGTTTCCCCTCCAGTTTCCGCTCAACGATGCGAATTAACTCATCCAACTTGCCAGCACACGCGCCGCGCGGCTGAAATCTCAGCATCGTATCGAGCGCCTTGAGCTCCTCGCGCGAGAGCAGCCCACGGAGAACCGCTCGCGCCGCAAGCTGGCAATCAGTATTGGCGAGCTCGGCAGCGAATAGAGCGCCCGTTAAACTTGGCTGCTGCTTGACTGGCCGTGAGGCGATGCCGCGCCTCCGCAGCTCTGCCGCTAGCTGGCCATTTGCCCGCAGCAGCCGGCGCTCGATGTCGGTAAATTCGTGATTTCGTTTGTTCGCCATGTAAAGTGTGGCGCGGAGCATGGATGCGCCCCGCGCCCTCTAAGAACAGGTTATTCGGGAACGTATGTAGACAAACAGGCCGGGCATCGTTCGGTGATGTCTACGCGACCCTCCTTGTCCAGGCGCGCCTTAAATTCGCTCGCGGGATCAGCGTTGCATCCCAGCGTCAGCTTATAAAGAAGATCAGCGTGCTTCCTCTTGAAATCAGCCCGAGCAATCCTGTATCTGTAACGCGCTTCGAGGTAGGCCATAACTTCACTCCTAGAGATTGTGGGCAGGTCCGAAATGTCGGACAAAACAATCGGACTCTCCGGGAGAGCGGGTTTAGGGGTTGGCGATTTTGTGGCCTTTGGTATATTAGATTTAGCCTTCATGGGAGAACTTCCTCCTTTGTGGGTTAGGGGCCGTCCGGTGTTGCTGCATCAGACGGTCCCGATTTACAAAACTTGTCCGCGCCTCTGCGGCTCAATACTCTAAATCCGCGAAGTCAAGCGGCTTTCTCGCGGTTCGAGCGGCTGCGCAAGTTGCGCCCGAAATCTCTCTCTCGGGCGCGGGTGCGAGCGTGGCGGCTGCCCGTGCTTCCGGCATCTGAGGCTCAGAATCTGGAATGGCGAGCTCGCGCGGTTCGACCATCTCGCCCGCAAGTTTCCGAATCTTCACCTTCAGCTCCATCGCTCCCGCCAGGTTCTCAGGATCGTTAGTTCCCACGGGTTCGCGCCTCGGCGCGATGATAATATCTTCGCCCTTCGCCTCCGGCAGCACCGAAATCTTTGAGTGATCCCAGCGCACACGGCGCGCCGTCCGCTTCTCGCCCTGAATCAGCAAGAGCGCCGGGTGCGAGTACCGCTTCCCATCGCGAAGCTGAATGATGCCGCCCGTGCGAATCGACACGTTGTCGAACTGCTCCGCCGTTTCCCAGGCGATCCGCTCGTCGTCGAGCTTCGTGAATCCGCTTTCAGGCGTATTGTGCAAGAACACCGCGCGCGGGCTGAGACCGTTCATGTCCGTGCCCTGGCTCGCATGGTCGCGCCACTTCTCCATCCACTCATCGGTGATAATGCGAAGCTCTTCGCTCGAAAGCAGCGGCGTGCGAGGTACGCTTTCATCGCCCAATGCCCAGCGCCGGTGCATCTCGGCCTGCGCGTCTCCGTGCGTCATTTCGCGCTCTTTTTCGTTCCCACCGATCCAGCCTGGAATCGTGCGGCATTGATCGGCGAGGAAACGATGGAAGCGTTCGAGCCGGTTGCCCTGCGGATTCTTTTCGCGCGGCATATCGTGTGCGATGCCGAGCCGGTCAAGAATGCCGTCCGCTTCGCTGAACCGCTCCGCGCGCTTCTGGCCGCCAAACGTTCCGGTGCGGAAGCGTCCGCGATCTGAAACCAACGCGCCAGGAACGCCGAACTCTCGCAGGAGGCAAACTAGCAAATCAATCTCGTCCTCTTCCTTGATCCCATGCCGCTTGTCAAAGCGGTCGCCTTCGACCAGCTTCCAACACAGCGGATACATCGAACGCTCGTCGTAGAACGTCAGCAGCCAGAAGCGCTTTGACGGGATGATGCGCCCCTCGGCATCGCGAATGCGACGTGGATCGTAGGCCAACACGTCATATTTCCATTCGTCCGTTTCCACACGCTGAAGCGATTTCAAATCGCGGTAGGTGCGGTCGATGTGGCCGCACGCGGCTTTCATCGCTTCCGGGCCTTGCCTCGCGGCTTGCTGCAAGGAATCGAGCGAGCGAACGTATCGGGCTACAGTTGGATAGCTCGGCGGCTTATAAAGGAAACTCGTGCGACATCCGGGCGAATTTTGCTTCCCTTCCAGATATTGACGAAGCGACGCATAGCACTGGCGGACGTTCAACTTTTGGAAAACCCAGCAGCCCTGCAGGTGCGCGCGCATGTCGTCATCGAGCACCGAGCCGGTGTAAGGCTCGGGACCTGGAAGCTCGTCGGCCAAGGCAATCAGCTTTCCAGACTCTTTATATGCCGCCGTCCAGCGATAGATTTGGCGCGCTGTAACTGATTCAGCTTTCGCGAGAGCGTTGAGAAACTCACGCTTCGACGGATAGTTCCGGCTCTTCCAATTGTGATTCAGGCAGAGGTCTATGACGCGGAAGCGCCTCTTCACAACGGCCGCCATCGACTTCGGTAACGCCAAGGCTGCAAGCTCGTTGTCAATTTCGGAGCGGGGGAAGAGTCCTAATTGCCCACGGTCAACGGCTTTTTCTCCGGCGTCTTTAGGTGCGGCTGCCGCCGCCAGCGCGTGCGCGCACCAGTGCTCTTGCGCCCTCGCGCTCATCGAGAGAGCGTGAATCAGTTTGCCCGGCTTGCTGCTCGTCTCTGAGCGGTTCTTCCATACGAGAGCGTGGCTGTCTCCGGGGCGCATCCGGTTGTAGCATTCGCGGCGCGAGATGCGCTCGAACGCCATGACCTCCGCAACGGTCAGCCAGATGCCTTCGGCTTCTGCGAGTTGTATTTCCGTCTCCACTACTTTTCTAGTTTGCCCTCTGGCTTGTGTATTTGTTCAAGAGCTTCGACCGCAGACAGGGCGCGCATGAGCGCTCGCTTTGATTCCGTGACGCGCTCAGCAACTTCCAGCGCCGCCTTCAGCTCGGCGGGGAGCACTTCGCGCAGAAGGCCCCAATCGCCGAGGGCCTCGCATAGCGCCGGAGTCCAGGCGAGCGGGAAGCGAAACTGATGCTTCTTTGTGGGATTTCTGGTAATCTCCCGAAGCGTGGAGACTGTCACAGGGCGCCCAAGAATCCCAGAAACGCGCGCAGCCACTTCCTCGCGGCTTAGGCCCGAACGCTTCATCGCCTCCGCGATAAAGGCGCGCACCGTTCGCTCGATGTTTAGCTCCCCACTAAAAAGTGTGGGCTGCTCCCGTTGTTTTTGATTGATCTTCATCACTAGGTGATTGTATATTACTTGGTGATGGATCGCAAGCAAAATTTTCGAAACGAAAAGCATGGGACTTTGCTTCGCACCGAGGAAGCGGCGCTTGTTCTTAGCGTCAGCCCGGCAACGCTGAGATGGTGGCGCGTTAAAGGTCACCGCGGCGGACCTCCGTTTTACAAGCTGCATAAAAGTGCCGTCAGATATTCACGATACGACTTGATGCGGTGGCTCCGAGAGAGGCGCGTGGGAGACTAGGGAACAATGAGCAAGGCCGAAAAAATCGACATAGCGAAGGTTATCGAGACGCTGAGGGAACGCGCGGGGATGTCGCAGACCGCGTTCGCTAATGCGCTTGGCGTTGGGCAGGCGAGGGTCTCGCAGTGGGGGTCCGCAAGGAAGGCGAAGCGTAAAGCACCCTCTGCCGATGCGTTGATTCGCCTTGCCGCGATGGCGTCTGACATCGGCGACTTCGATAGTGCGATGCTGTTCTGGCGCGAAGCCGGGATTCTGGATGCCGACCTTTTTCTGACGGCGCGTGCCGTCGCGCGGAGGGAGGGCAAGAAGACACCGCGCGAGCTGGAGTTGCTCGCTCAGGAGGTAGAGGGTTCTAGGCGGCGTCCTGCAAGTCCGGGCGAATTAGTTGTCGTGCCGTGGCACCGCGGACATCTAGCCGCGACGGAGCCCACTGGGGCTGGCATGGCATTTCCCGCCGAATTGGTTCCGCATCCTGCGAGCACGATTCTGCTCTCGTTCGATGAGTCAGCGTGGCCCCGGGGCGCGGAGCTCCCGTCTGGAATGTTTCTCCTGGACACCTACACGGAGGGCTTCGAGAACCTGGAGGGGCTATTCAAGGCTGGCCTCGGGGTGATGTTCCGGTACTGGATCAGGGACGAGGACGCGCCTGTGTGTTGCGCTGTGCACGTCGGCACCCTTGGCATGCAATTGAATGACCGCGACCTTCTGGACGGCATGCACGATATCAATGTGCTGCTTAGGTTGTCGCCCTTGGCATCCCCGCGCTCGCCCGTATCTCTTGGAACTTACCTGGACCGCGACGAGTTGCGGGAACCGGTGGAGGGGGGCCGTGCGGGGCTGTATCGCGGAAGGCTTGAAATAATTCGCAGGGCTGCGGCCGGAGTTAGGCTAGACAAGGGCTTTAAGATCATGGGCGTGGTTTACGGCTGGCTCAACGAACCACCGAGCGAAGATGCAGTGAGCGAACCACATGCGCTTTGACGAGGTCCGGCCGCCATCATTTCAAGTTGATGATGACGGCATTCCCATAAGCGGCAGCGTGTATCTGCATTTCAGAATCTCTGACAGCACGCCCATTGGGCTGCTGCCAGAAAACGAGCAAGCGAAAGGAAGCACCATGGAGTATTTCAGCGAAGTTTACGGGATCAGGAGATTGGGACGGCGCGGGTGTGCTTACAAGGAAGCGCTGGCGCGGTATGCGGACAACCTGATGCTCTCAGAGCGTGCCGCGGAGTTGAGATTCGTCCACACGGACGAGGGCTTGCGGCTTTACGAGGCTTTCCGAACCGAGAGGATGGCCGAGGGTGGCACCCGAAATATTTTCTAGGCCCGAGCGGTTGGCTAAATCGAAATAGGGAGAGAGCGCACATGGACGCAGATCGGAAGCATTTTAGCGAGCGCAGCGCGAAGAGCATTCGTCACGAGGCTCGGCTTCGGGAAGAAGCCGGTCGGCTGTTAAAGCAGGTGGAGCGGCATGAGAGCGTGGCCATCGAACTCGCGGAGGAGAAGACGAGAATTCTGACGAAGATTCAGGGCGGCTTCCCGGTTGACGACGCGAAGTTCGATGAGTTGCTTCGGAATATCGAGAGGGAGGTGCGGCTCTCAGCGGTTTGCAAGGAGCAGCTCGCCACGGCCGAGGCACAGGTTGAATTGTTCCTCGCTGAAGAGGAACGCGGGCTGCCCGAGCGCCGGGCGCAGCAAGAGGACGCGGCGAGGCTCGCTCGGGAGATTATTACGAAAGACTCTCAGATCGAGCGGTCGATCAATGAGCTTCGGCAGCTTCTGGAAGAACGCGGGCAGTTGAGCGCCACAATAGGCGGCGTCTGCCGTGACCTTGGGTTTAGAGAGTCCGCCGACTGGCAAAGACTAGAGGCTATTTTGAAGGTGCTGCCTCCGTCCGTCGTGCTGGAAAGCTGCTCATGGGCTGCCCGACTCCTCGGTAGCTCTGAGGGCTTGGTCCCATTCTTCGTAATCTCTAAGAGGTTCGAAGTGCCCGAGACGTTGGCGCACGCAGGAATTTATACTTTCGGCCAGACCGTTGATTTGCCCGTGGGCGAGGCGCAGCCGTACCTGCAGAGCGAGCCACCCGCAATTTCAACGGTTGAAGATTTTCACGCCTTAGAGGCAGAGGCCAGCGAGTTGCGCTACCCGCTGCAGATACTCGTTACGGTTCGAAATAGAGACCGCGAAATAGAGCGCCGGGCGCACCCCAACCCTATTGAGGAGCGCGCTGTCCATAGCAACCAGCTCATCGCGGCGAACTAAAGAGCTTGGCTGGCTCCGGGCCGATTGACCGGAGAGTCTCTGGCGGCGCTCCTACGCTCTAGAGGCGAATGCCAGCCGTGGACGCGCCGGCCGCCGTTTCTCCCGGCCGGCGCGTCCGAAATATAGAACTGTTAGGCGGGTAAGCACGAGCCGATGAACTGCCCAGACTGCGGATCGAAGGTCATGGTTACGAACTCCCGTCACGGAGACGGGCCGTTAATCCAAGAGCGCCGATCCGAGTGTAGAGGCTGCGGCAAGGTCTACTTTATCCACTGCGGACCGAGTCTTTCCGGGCTTCCTTATCGGTTGGCGCAGGCTAAAGCGACATCAGATTTTAGGCGGAAGAAGGCGACGCTGACCGCGACCAGCGCCATCGCGCCATCGGCTACGAGAAGCTGATCGGCGTTTTGCAGGTTGCTTCTCGGTGGTCTTTCCTGGGAGATTCTGCCCTCCCTGGGCTCCTTTCTACCACTGCAAGAGCGACCTGCAAAGGGCCGCTGGCTTATAGGCGTGCTAGGCTAGTGTGCTTGTCTAACGATGCTCGCGGGCTTCTCCTTCGGGCGGCATCGCGGCTTTGCGTCTATCTCCCCTCAGTGACACGATCCCTGATAATATCGCGGCTTTTGACACGATCTATGATCACAAATTGACACGATCTATGATCCGTCACAAGAATGGTAGGCCTGGAGGGATTCGAACCCCCGACCCACGGTTTAGGAAACCGTTGCTCTATCCGTCTGAGCTACAGGCCCAAAAATCGGTCTAATTGGGTATAGCGTAGCATACAAAGTTGAGTGTGAGGACGGGCGGCCTGAATTGCCGCCGCAAGCCTTTCACACTCATCGATGACGATGATCTGCAAGATTATTGCCCTCGATGCCATGTCGGTACGAAGACAATAATCCTCGCCCAGCCGCCTGACGCTCTCCCCCTGGCCGCACAAGCCAGGCAGGACCCGCGCGCCCGAAAACGATGGCTTCACCAAAATTCAAAGGCGCTTGACAACTCGTGGCTCCTGGTAGTAGTTTATCTACATCCATATGCCAAAACCGCCGCGCTACCAGAACCGGATTGAGTTGCTGCAAGGCACCCTGGACATGCTGATCCTGCGAACGCTGCAATGGGGGCCGCAGCACGGCTACGGCATTGGCCAGGTCATTCACTCAAATTCCCGCGATGTTCTGAACGTCGAATCAGGCTCACTCTATCCGGCCTTGCACCGGCTCGAGAGAGAAGGCTGGATCGCCGCCGAGTGGGGTCTGAGTGAAAACAAGCAGCGGGCCAAGTTCTACCGGCTGACGGCTGCGGGACGAAAGCATCTGTTGAGCGAAGAATCCCGATGGGAAGAATTTGTGAAAGCGGTCGGCGGGGTGATGAAGCCGGCTCGGGTTGAATCATGACACCGCCTAGGCCCCAGACCATTAGAAAATGTGCTTTTGCAGCGGCGGCCTCTGGCCGCCGTTTTTCAAAAGGTAAAGAC
>JBOGJY010000137.1:0-2983 GCA_050745325.1 Terriglobia bacterium | reverse complement strand
ATGGCGTTGTGCCGGAAGGGCATCTGCAACAAGCCTTCAGCTTTGCTGTGGGCTCGGAACTGCGGCCGGGAAAGGCGAGCCCATGGTTCATGGGAAGCGTTCTTGAAGCATTTGCGCGTGCCGGAAGATTTAAGGACGGCATTCAGGGTATCTCCCAGTATTGGAGTTCATTCCTTAACGCGGATACCACCGTCTACTGGGAACTCTGGAACATACCCGGCGAGGATGTCCACCCGATTTCAGGGTATACGCATGAAATGTGTGCCAGAACCATCACATATTCCAGTGCCCCGGCCTCCTACGTCGTCAGTCACGTTCTGGGGGTTCAGCCCCTCAAACCAGGGTTTGCCGACGTTCTAATTGCCCCTCATTACGCCGGGCTCGATTACGCCGACGGCGATGCTCCCACCTCCAAGGGACCTGTCCATGTTCGCTGGGATCGCCGTCCATCGCAAAAGGAAACGGAGGTCTATCTGGCCATTCCAGAAGACTTGCACGCCCAGGTCCACTTGCCGTTTACCGAAAGTGAGCCTGTGGTCGCCGTAAACAACGAGCCTTTTTATAGCAGAGGGCAATTCCTTGGAAGTCCGCGCATAAAAAATCCTCGAAAAGCAGCCGATTCCCTGCAATTCTGGGCCAAACCCGGCTTCTATTATTTCAAAAGCAGTGCATCATAAGAACTAAGGGTCACCTGACGCAGCATCCCGCTCGTCGCGCTATGGGCTCGGACGTTCGTGGAGGATCATCCAGGACGTACCAAACCTGTCCCTCAGCATGGCAAAGCGGTAGGCGTAAAAGGTTGCGTTCGGCAACTTCTTTTGGCCCAGTTCGGCGGTTTAATTTGGCCCACCTTGGGATGTTGTGGGTTCGGAGAGGCTTTTGCCTCCCCTGTAAAAAGATAAAGACCGCCGTCGTAGCTGTGGGAATGTGGAAATCCGTGCGCCGGGATAAACCGGCAGGAAGCAGGGGTTGCAAAAACCCTACGAGAAAGGAGTAACGATCCGCTCGGCCCTGAGTTTTGCGCGGGGCGCCGCGAGGCGCTCGGCGAAGCGTAAACAAGGGTACAGGTGGGCTGGGTATTGAGCTTCGAAAAACAGCAATCAGGACGCCGACGCTGTGGGCTTAAGCGAAAGGCAACATGGCCAGGAGCGCCAGCGCGAGCTTCTGGCCAGTCCTGCGTAGTCGCAGACCCCAGACACGCCTGGAAACTTCCTGCACGAGAACCGGGAGACCTCGAAGACGCCTGGAATGAACCGAACTCCCAGGCCAGGGGGAAAAGGCAAGCGCCGTACAGCCCACCTGCACGTTTTCGAGGAGTCGGACAGCGGCATAGTACCAATGAATCGTTCGAACAAAAACGGGCCCCCTCCGCCAGGCCGCCTAAACAGACAATGCATATGAAAAATTCACTGATTCTTTTTTCGTTGGCCCTGCTCATGGTTGCGCAACCTCGATATGCCAGGGCTCAAGGCGAATCGGTAGCGATCGTGACCGGAGCAACATTTGCCGGCCGGAAGCCTGCCGAGAGCGACACGCTGGCGCTGCTGAACCAGTTCGTCGGGCCGAGAGGTCTGCCTTCAGTTTTGCCCTATCAATTGGGGGTCGGGGTTATGGGAGGCCCCTTCTACCTGTTCACCCGAGCCGATACAACGGGCCTCTTTTGGAAGCAATACTGGGCAACATACTCGAAGTCCGACCCTCGCGGTTATGGACATTATCAGCCTTATCCGAACGGTGCTTTCTTTCTGTGGAAAGACGCATGGCTCATTCTGCGGCATGATAACGATTCCTTGGTGCTATTGGGCAAAAGAAGTCAAGGGGCTCCGGGAAGCGGCGGCCCGATTTCACCGGTCGAAATCCCGATTTCCTCAACGCTTGGCCAGACGGAGCAGGACATTCTTCCCACTCTGTTCGCGATCTGCCCACTTCTGGGGAATCCTCGCTGGAACGGCAGCGCCGCAATCGGACGCATTTATTTCTACCGAGGAGGTGAAAAAGTGGGATCCACTGCGCCCATTGGGGTCTCGTTGAACGGGACGTTCATTGGCTATCTTCTGGCAGGGAAGTCTTATTTTTACATAGACTAGCCGGCTGGAAGTTATACCGCCGGCTGGCGAATTGACTACCACGCAAATGTCTCCAATCTCATCGGGTCCGGATTTGGCTCTTTTGTCGGGAGCAACGCCGCCGGTTTCACGGATGCCATGCCATTGACGCTTGCCGCCGGAGACACTAAGTTCATCCGCCTCCGGGTGCACTTCGGTTTCGCTCATCCCACAGTAAAATTGTCCACCGCAGATCAGCGGTCGGCATGCCATGACACCATAAAGCGAACTGCCGATCCTACGGAGATTTGTAAGTAAGGTTCAATGGCTGCCTTTTGTTGTGTATTCCGATGATGGTGATGGGTGATTCCGGTGTGATCGTGATGGATGTTTCCGGCGCGTAATAATCATCACGATCGGGGCGCGGCGACGCTGGCACAGCTATGGTGCGTGAACTTGGTGTCGTCAGTCAACTGGAATTTGGTTCGGGCTTCATTTTTTGTCCTTTGGTTTGATATAACCCACCGCGCCTTTCATTTCGTCTCGCTCGGAGCGCAGCGACGGCGCGGGCGCGTCCTTCGCGGCTTGGGCTCGGCTCCTTTTTTCTTCCTTGGCCCCTATGCGAAGTTTTCTCACCAAAATCCTGCGCCAGGATGGCCCAGGAACGACGATCTCGCCGCCCCTCGACCCGAGGCACCCCCCTTATTCGGCTCCATCCTGCTTCCCGCCGCGTTTCTTGCGCATCGATTCACCGTGCACTTCGATGCGGTGAGCGTTGTGCACCAGCCGGTCGAGGATGCTGTCGGCCAAGGTGGGATCGCCAATCTGCTCGTGCCAGCGGGCGAGAGGAATCTGGCTGGTGAGAATCGTGGAGCGGAGCTGATAGCGATCTTCGGCAACCTCCAGGAAGTCGCGCCGCTCGCTTTCGGCCAACGGGG
>JBOGJY010000136.1:0-5194 GCA_050745325.1 Terriglobia bacterium | reverse complement strand
GTCTTTACTCTTAAAAAAACCGGCGGCCAGAGGCCGCCGCTACAGCTGCCTTATTAACTTCGTGAAGCATGGCGCTGGAGAAGATATAAATGGCGATTCAAGACAAAGCGTTACGGGATCAGCTTGTAGATTCGCTCGGCGGCGGGAATGCCCACATCAGTTTCGAAAAAGCCGTAGCCGGGATTCCTGAACGGCTGCGCGGCGCCAAGCCACCAGGCGCTCCGCACTCGCCCTGGCAGATTCTTGAACACCTTCGCATCGCGCAGCGGGATATTCTTGAATTCAGCCGCAATCCGAAGCACGTATCCCCTGACTGGCCGAGCGGCTATTGGCCTGCCAGCGAGGGTCCCCCCGGCAAGCAGGCATGGAATAAGAGCATCGCGATGTTTCGCTCGGATCTCGACGCCATGATGAAACTTGTAGCCAAGCCTTCAACCGATCTGTACGCGCGCATTCCTGGGGGCGAGGGGCAGACGATCTTGCGCGAGGCGCTGCTGATAGCCGACCACAACTCATATCATCTGGGCCAGTTGATTTTAGTTCGGCGTCTTCTCGGGGCCTGGAAATAGGTGTGTCGGCAGATGGTAGCCACGGTCAATCGGTTTTTGATTGACCGTGGTTTGTTATCACAATCAAAAACCCGCGGTCAGAAGGACGCTGACCGTGGCTACCATTTGGCGGCGTAAAGCCGCCTCTACCGCTCTTTTCCAAACACCTGGCGGAAGATGGCATCGACGTTGCGAAGCTGGCGCTCCAAGGAAAACACGTTGGCGATTTCGCGCGGTTTGAGGTAGCGCCGGATATCCTCGTCGGTCTCAACGAGGGCCCGGAAATCCTGCCGCGTTTGCCACACTTGCATGGCGTTGCGCTGCACCCAGCGGTAAGCTTCCTCGCGCGAGGCGCCGCGAGCAGTCAAAGCGAGCAGAAGCTCTCCCGAAAAGACGAGGCCCTTCAGCATCTCCAGGTTTTCCCGCATCCGCTCGGGGTAGACGAACATCGTATCCACCAGCGCCGCTGTCTTGGCCAGCATGTAATCGAGCAGGATGGTGGAATCCGGCAAGATGATGCGCTCGACCGAAGAGTGCGAGATGTCACGCTCGTGCCAGAGGGCAACGTTTTCGAGCGCCGCCTGCGCGTTGGCGCGAACCACGCGGGCGAGGCCGCAAATCTGCTCGGCTGTAACCGGATTGCGCTTGTGCGGCATGGCGGACGAGCCTTTCTGCTCCGGGGCAAAAAACTCCTCCACCTCGCGCACCTCTGTGCGCTGCAAACCGCGAATTTCGAGCGCGATGTTTTCCAGCGATGCGGCGGCCACGGCGAGCGTCGAGACGAAGTGAGCGTGACGGTCGCGCTGAATCACCTGCGTGGCGATGGGGACCGGGCGCAGACCGAGCCGGGCGCAAATCTTCCGCTCGAGGGCCGGGCTCAGGTGAGCGTAGGCTCCTACGGCGCCTGAGAGCTTGCCCACTCGCATCTCATCCGAAGCCTGAGTGAGCCGCGCAATATTGCGGCTGTTCTCCGCGTACCAGTTGGCGAGCTTCAGCCCGAACGTGATGGGCTCGGCGTGAATGCCGTGCGTGCGTCCTACCATCGGCGTCATCTTGAATTCGTAGGCGCGCTTCTTCAGCGCTTGTCCCAGCCGCTGAAGCCCCTGAAGTAATAGTTCCGAAGTTTCACCGATGAGCAGCGATTGCGCGGTATCCACGACGTCGTTCGAGGTAAGCCCGTAGTGCAGGTATCGCCCTTCCTTGCCCACATGCGCGGAAACATTGGTGGTGAAAGCGATCACATCATGCTTGACCTTCTTTTCGATCTCGCGGATTTTCTCCACTTCAAACCGGCCGCGCCGCCGGATGGCGCGGGCCGCGCTTTTCGGGATCAATCCCGCTTCGGCCTCAACTTCCGCCGTGACCGTCTCCACTTCAAGCCACTTGCTGAACTTGTTTTCATCACTCCAGATGCGCCCCATCTCAGGGCGCGTGTAGCGAGGGATCATAATCAGTCTCCCGGATGTGATACTTTAGCAGGTTGCAGAAAAAGTTTGCCAACTTGTCATTCTGAGGAGCCGAAGGCGACGAAGAATCTCGCAAGCGATTGGCTCAATACGAAAGCAGATTCTTCGCTTCGCTCAGAATGACAGACAGCAACGCTTTCCAGCAAACTGTCAGGATGACGCCGGCCTTGCGTTGCGGGCTGGAGGCGAACCCCTATTATAAGGCCTTACGCTGTGCCACCCGGTTCCAATTCAGACCGTCTTCTCGAGATCAAAGCCGAAATCGAAAGCTTTCTTTGCAATCATCCCGGCGCGATCCTGTTTGAGGGCGGGGAAGAGGTCATCGACCTATCATCGGCCGAGTGGCGAGTAAGTTCGGAATATGGAAAGCTGCTTCTCGAAGCGTGGAACGGGGCGCGCTCCGTAGTCCGCCGGGTTGAAGACATTGCCTGCCGGGATCACGACCGCTTGGGGCTTTTTGTGCGGAAACCGGGCGGACGCGAAACGGTGGCGCTGGATCTTTGCGCGAGCCTGCGCGCCATGCCTCGCTCACGGCAAGAAGGGCGGCAGTCCCTGCGCCGCGATCTCACCGCGTACCTTCGCAAACATTTTCCCGAGTGGCGCCTGGAGCGCGTCAGCAACCGCTCGGACCGCGAGCATTCATTTTCCGCATGGTACACCCGGGGACTCGCCCGGCGGGGCCGCAGCGCGTGGGCTTTTATGGGACTGGACTCATCGGAGTCGTTTGCGGCGGCCGACGCCGCTCTAGCCTACGGCCTGAACTGGCTTGACTGGCTGCGGGAGAAGTCCGAGAGTTACGTGATTTCGGGTCTTAAACTGTTCCTTCCGCCAAATGCCATTCCTTTGACAGCCCTGCGCGCAACTCAGCTTGACCGCTCTCTCGGCGTCGAAATATTCGAGTGGCCCAGCTCCGGCGCGCCTGAGCCGTTAAAACCCGGAGAGTTCGTGAACGCCGCCACACGCCTTACTCCCCGCCGCGACGCCGTGCAGTGGATTGCCCGCCACCGCGACTTTTTGCGCCGTTCGTTTGGAAAATCGCTTGACCGTCTCACCGTTGTTCCCGGCGCCGCTGCGAACACGCTCTCCTTTCGAGTGCTGGGCCTTGAAATCGCGCGCATGGAGGGACAAGTTGCGCCGCGGCTCTTTTGGGGTGTGGAGAGGGGCGCCCAGGCCTACGAGCAAGCCAGGCAAGAAGACTTCCGTGAGTTGGTTGAGCTTGTGCTCTCGAAGCGCCATGCCGGCAGCGAGGACACTTCCCACGAGTTCTATCGCCTCCAACCCGAGCGATGGCTTGAGAGCTTGATTGCGAGCGACCTCAGCAAACTCGATCCCGAGCTGAGAGCGGAGCCTGTCTACTTGCAGGTTCCGGCGTTTTCAGGCGTGGACCGGGGCGTGGTCGATATCCTCGGCGTCTCGAAAGAAGGCCGCCTTGCCGTGGTGGAGTTGAAACTGCACGAAGAAATTACGCTGCCATTGCAAGGGCTGGATTACTGGCTGCGAGTGAAATGGCTGAATGACCGCAAGCAGTTCCGGGAGTTCGGGTATTTCCCCGGACTTGAGATTTCTCCGGCGCCGCCCACGCTGTATCTCGTGTCGCCGGCCTTCCGCTTTCACCCCGCGAACGAGCGGATCATCCGCTATTTTGACCCTTCAGTGGAAGTGATTGTGGTGGGACTCAATCAACAATGGCGCAACGGTGTGAAGGCGCTCTTCCGGAAAAGTGTAAGTCGTGATCTATAGCGGCGGCGTCTCGCCACCGGCTTTTGTTACCATCCGGCGGCGGGGACGCCGCCGCTACAACTAGCGGAGCACGGTGAGCGGGCCTTCTGAGGTTACGGCTTGTTCGGGCTCAAGCACGGGCGCGGTGGACGGGCCGCCTGAAATCTTATCCGCCACGAACCGGTCAATCTCTTCGAGCAGCGCGGGGACGATCTCCTCTTCCTTCACCCGGCGGATTGCTTTCCCTTCCCGGTAAATCATGCCATTGCCGCGGCCGGCAGCAACACCCAGATCAACGCCCCGAGCTTCCCCAGGGCCGTTGACGGCGCAGCCCATGACGCAGAGGCTGAAGGGCATTCGGATGTGCGCGGTGGCCTTTTCAATCTCTTCAACAATCTTGAACAGGTTCACTTCCAGCCGGCCGCAGGTGGGGCACGCAATCACCACCGGACCCCGGCTGCGCAGCTCAAGCGCCTTGAGTAGCTCATAACCCACGCGCACTTCTTCCGCCGGGTTCGTCGCTAATGAAACGCGAATTGTGTCTCCAATTCCTTCGGCCAGCAACATTCCCATTCCCGCGCAGGATTTCACCGTTCCTGAAAACTGCGATCCCGCTTCGGTGATGCCGAGATGGAAAGGATAATCGACGCGCTGCGCGAGCAGGCGGTAGGCGGCGACGCAAAGCCGGAGGTTAGAAGCTTTCAGCGAGATGATCGTGTCAGTAAAGCCAAGGTCCTCGAGGATCTTGATGTGATACTCGGCGCTCTCGACCATCGCTTCAGGTGTAGGATAGCCGTACTTTTCGATCAGCCTTCGCTCGAGTGAACCCGCGTTAACGCCGATGCGGATCGGCACGCGCTGTTCCTGGGCGCGCCGCACCACGATGCGAACTTTTTCCGCGTCCCCAATATTACCGGGGTTGATGCGCAGCTTATCGATTCCAGCGTCTAGCGCCATCAAAGCAAACTTGTATTGGAAATGAATATCCGACACCAGAATAGATTGAGGGCAACGCTTGCGAATTTCCGGGAGGGCTTTGGCGGCCTCGATATCGGGCACGGCAAGCCGCACGATTTCGCAACCGGCTTCTTCCATCTCCTGGATTTGCGCTACGGTCTTCTCCACGTCGCGCGTATCCGTCTTGGTCATGGACTGCACGATGATCGGCGCATCGCCGCCAATCGTCAGCCGTCCGACCTTCACCGGGCGGGTCTTGCGCCGCGGCGGGAAATGCTCAGTTTCACTGAAATTCATAGACGTTTCCTTTTTCGCATTTAGCTATCAGCCTTTAGCACTCAGCAGTCAGCAAGAAGAATGGACGCTGGATGAAGAATCACTGAACTGCTCCCAAAAGTTTGGTTAACATCCCTCACCCGGCTCGCTACGCTCGCCACCCTCTCCCCAGAGGGAGTCTGTGGGACAACTAAGGGTGAGTGAGCAAAGCGAGCTTGCGAGGCACTT
>JBOGJY010000135.1:0-8508 GCA_050745325.1 Terriglobia bacterium | reverse complement strand
CTGTTCACTTAAGCTCAGCGCGTCATTACGCTACAGCAAATTTGCCTGTCATCCTGAGCGCAGCGAAGGATCTGTTTGTAAATCAGTGGGAAAAGCAGATTCTTCGCTGCGCTCAGAATGACAGACGCCTGTATGGGTCGTTCCCCAGCAATATTCTGCTTAAGTGAACAGTGTTGGCCTTATGCGGGCGCTGGATAAAAATTGCTGACGCCAACGCCCCGGTGGCTATCATCAAAAATTTGTAATCTCAGCGGCTTGCTGCGTGGCCCGCTAGGCGCATTTACAGAATCTGCGAAGCCATGCCGCTTAATCTGCCGTAAAAGACTGATAAATAAAAGGATGGTGCTATGCTCTATTGGGCGCTGGTATTTCTTTTGGTCGCTATTGTTGCCGGTATCTTTGGATTCGCTGGCATTGCCGCCGCGTCGGCCGGAATCGCCAAAATCTTGTTCGTGATTTTCCTGATCCTGTTCCTGATAAGCTTGATCAGGCATCTTACGCGGCGAGTGTAAAGCTGAAGTCAACTGGACGGCCGTTTCAACACCGCGGTTCCGCCCGGGATTGACGCTTGTAGTTCGATACCGCCGGTTTGGCAGGCGCCTTTGCGAATGGGCGCCAGTCTCCAAACTCTGCGTATGGAGGTTGCATGAAGCCTACAGGAATCATAGGCATTATTCTGATTGTCGTGGGCGTTATAGCCTTAATTTATGGCGGAATCACTTATACAAGCCATAAGACCTTGTTCAAGGCTGGTCCCGTCCAGGCTTCAACAAAAACCCATAAAACCATTCCCATGCCGCCCGTCCTGGGCGGTGTGCTGCTCATTGGCGGAATTGTATTGGTGATCGTGGGAACGAAAAAAGGTTGAATCGAAGCTATCAAGATCCGGGAGTGCCCGTCAATGCTTGTCAGCCCGTCCGGGCGCAGTTTCAGTTATTCCGCGCTGCGGTTCCCGTCTCGATGTACGTTATCTATTGAGGATTACATACTATAGTGGCGCCAAATGCTGTAGCGGCGGTCTGCGACCGCCGGTTTTTCGGCGCTCAGAGAGCGCCGCTACAGAGAAAGTTGTCACTATAATATGTAAACCTCAATAGAAAGAAATAGAAGAAGTTGTACTGTTCATGCGGAGGCCTAGAAATTCATGAAAACATGGCCGGGAAAACCCTATCCTTTGGGGGCAAGCTGGGACGGCTCCGGAGTCAATTTCGCGCTGTTCTCGGAAAACGCCACCAAGGTCGAACTCTGCCTGTTTGACGGCGGCGGGAAGCGCGAAACGGGCCGTGTGACCATGACCGAATATACGGACCACGTGTGGCACGCCTATCTTCCTGGAACCAAACCTGGGCAGCTTTATGGATACAGGGTTGACGGACCTTACGAACCGGAACAGGGCCACCGGTTCAATCCCGCCAAACTTCTGCTCGACCCCTACGCAAAAGCCATTGCGGGTAACTTTGAATGGAACGACGCGCACTTTGGTTACACCATAGGAAGCCCCGAAGAAGATCTCTCGCGCGACGAACGGGACAACGCCGGCGACATGCTGAAATGCGCGGTAATCGATCCGGCCTTCGATTGGGAGGGTGACGCTCCGCCCCGCACGGAATGGCATCAAACGCTGATTTACGAGGTCCACGTGAAGGGATTCACGGTGAATCACCCCGGCGTCCCTAAGGAGCTTCGAGGAAAATACTCTGGCCTGGCCTGCCCGCCGGTGATTGACTATCTGCGCTCTCTCGGCGTCACGGCGGTTGAGCTGATGCCGGTGCATCAGTTCGTGGACGACCGCTATCTGGTGGAGCGGAAGCTCAGGAATTACTGGGGCTACAACTCAATTGGCTTTTTTGCGCCGGCGGCTCGCTACTCAAGTTCCGGAGTGGTGGGGCAGCAGGTGAAGGAATTCAAAGCGATGGTCAAGACCCTGCATCGCGCCGGGATCGAAGTGATCCTGGACGTGGTCTACAACCACACCGCCGAGGGCAGCCAGATGGGACCGACTCTTTGTTTCCGGGGGATCGATAACGCGAGCTATTACCTCCTCTCCCCGGAGAATCCACGCTACTACCAGGATTATACGGGCTGTGGGAATTCCCCGAACATGCGCCATCCGCGCGTTCTGCAGCTCATCATGGACAGCTTGCGTTACTGGGTGGAAATAATGCACGTGGACGGATTCCGATTTGATTTGGCGGCGACTTTGGCCAGAACCCTGCAAGGCGTGGACCGGCTCGGGGCGTTCTTTGACGTGATCCATCAGGATCCGGTGCTGTCCCAGACCAAGTTGATTGCTGAACCGTGGGACCTCGGTGAAGGCGGATATCAGGTAGGTAACTTTCCTGTCCTATGGGCGGAGTGGAACGGGAAATACCGTGATACCGTCCGCCGGTATTGGAAGGGCGATGAAGGCCAGGTGGGAGACCTGGCGTACCGGCTGACGGGCAGCAGCGATCTTTACGAGCTCAGCGGACGGCGGCCTTACGCAAGCGTCAACTTCATCACGGCGCACGATGGGTTCACGCTGCATGACCTGGTCTCCTATAATGAGAAGCATAATGAGGCGAATGGCGAAGAGAATCGCGACGGCGCAAGTGACAACGCAAGCTGGAACTGCGGGGCGGAGGGTCCCACCGAAGACCCGCAAATCCTGGAGTTGCGGAGACGGCAGCAGCGCAATTTTCTGGCAACCTTGATGTTCTCGCAAGGTGTTCCCATGCTGCTCGCCGGTGATGAAATCAGCCGCACAAAACAAGGGAACAACAACACCTATTGCCAGGATAACGAGCTCTCATGGCTGGATTGGAAGCTCGACCCGCCCCGGCGCGAGCTACAGGACTTCACCCGCTTTGTCATCAAGTTATTCCGCGAGCATCCAGCGTTGCGGCGGCGGCGGTTTTTCTATGGACGGAAAATCCGCGGTTCTGAGGTCAAAGATCTTACCTGGATCCGCCCGGATGGGCAGGAAATGTCCGAAGAGGATTGGTCCAATTCAGAAATACACTGCTTCGGGCTGAGGCTCGCCGGGAACGCAATGGACGAAACAGACCAGCGCGGGAACCTTGTGACGGATGACATCCTGTTGATCATTCTCAACTCGCATCATGAGCCGCTCGACTTTACTTTGCCAGCCGATCAACCCGGTGAGCAGTGGGAGCTCCTTCTGGATACGCGGGAGGCGACCGGAAAGCGTCAGCATCCGCCGCTCCAGGCCAAAGAGGCCTACCAGATTGAGGGGCGCTCCCTTGCGATGCTGCGCATCAAATAGAGTAATGCGGAAATTGAGGATTACAAATTAAAGTGACGCCAAATGCTGTAGCGACGGCCTCTGGCCACCGGTTTTTAATAGTAAAGATCGGCGGCCAGAGGCCGCCGATACAACTGCCGCTACATAGAGCGTCTCATTATCCTGACGTATCTCCGGTCTGGGAAAAGCCGCAGAAACAGCTAGAAATGAGCGAGGCAGGGAATAACTCATGCCGGGTCAAACACACCCAAGACTCCGAAAGTCGCTGATGGTTGCGGGTATTGCCATTTTGGGGGTTGTAATTGTTATATCGGTGTTTCTCGCCCGGCTCTCGCCGCTGAGCCGCCGGTGGGTGGTGAATGCTTTGAGGGATCATTACCACAGCAACGTCGAGCTAAAAAGTTTTCAGGTGACTTTATTTCCCCATATTGTGGCAAGCGGCGGCGGTCTGGTCCTCGGTGATAAAAACCACCCCGGCGGGCCGCCTCTTGCGTCTATCAAGCGCTTTTCCATGGATACAACGTGGCTTGGGCTACTGCGTTCTCCGAGGCGTGTCCGCCACGTGCGGCTGGAGGGCCTAACTATTAACGTTCCACCCCACAAACACGAAGACGAGGCGTCGTCAAAGAAGACGCGGCATCACCTGCCACCTTTCTATCTGGAGGACATGGAAGCCGATGGGACGGTTCTGAATACGTTTTCCGATAATCCGCAAAAACCACCGCGCGTCTTCGCCATTTCGAAGCTCCGGCTGCGGTCGGTGGGGGTCGGCAAGGCCATGTCATTCCGGGCAATGCTGACGAACCCCAAGCCTATAGGGCAGATTCAGACATCGGGGTCCTTCGGCCCCTGGAATCCGGCCGATCCCGGTCAAACGCCAGTCTCGGGAAATTATGCTTTTAGCGACGCTGATCTTTCGACCATCCACGGTATTGCTGGGATATTGTCGTCGCAGGGAAAATACAGCGGCGTGCTGGACCGGATCGAAGTTGACGGCGAAACCGAGACGCCCAATTTCGCTCTGGGAACCAGCGGAAACCCTGAGTCTCTGAAGACCCAATTCCACGCCGTGGTGGACGGAGTTACGGGCCAAACATTGCTCCAGCCGGTCCGGGCGCAGTTGGGGCGGTGCTTGATTATCGCGCGTGGCGGCGCCCTGCGAACGAAGGGCGTGAAGGGAACCACGGTTTCATTGAACGTAACTACAGATCATGCCAGTCTTGGGGACTTGCTTCGCCTCGCCGTGAAGTCCTCCGCTCCCCCAATGACCGGCGGCATCAGTCTCCTGACCCAGCTTGAACTCCCGCCTAGCCGCGAGGACGTCGAGGAAAGGCTGAAGCTGAAGGGAAGCTTTACCATTCAATCCGCGCAGTTCACCGATCCCGAGGTGGCAGAAAAGGTTACAAACCTGAGCCAGCGCGGTAAAGGCAAACCCGGCCAGACTAACGGTAAGAGCGCGGCATCGAACTTTAAAGGGCATTTTATTTTGTCAAACGGCGTGATTTCGTTCGCAGACCTCTCGTTCGACGTGCCCGGCGCCTCTGTCGATCTTCGTGGCACGTACGGGTTGCTCAGTGAAGAGCTTAACTTTCAAGGTAAGCTGCGCTTGCAAGCGAAGATCTCTCAGACCACGACCGGGATTAAGTCGCTTCTTTTAAAAGCGGTTGACCCTCTTTTCAAGGGGAAGCATGCCGGGACCGTTGTGCCGATCAAAATAACGGGAAACAGGCAGCACCCGTCGTTTGGGGTCCAGTACGGCAAGCTGCTGAAACAGATCAGATGAACATGAGAGCAGCGCGCTCGCGTCTCAAGTCGGTCCCATTCTGTGTATGCCTATGCCTTACGCGACCGCCAGGTGTGCGGCTGGATTGCTGGCCTTCAGAACACTCTATGAAGTTTGTGGTCGATGTCTGGCCAGAACTCCGCCGCCACGTTGAAGAGGGCTGTGTAGCCCAGATCCCATCCGACGCGGCTCGCGCTCAGTCCGAAGCCCCGATCCTGGGAGGGATAGTAAAGGTTGGAAGCGGCGGAGGCGAGGACGGTGCCAGCCAGCGCCGAATAGTTCACTGCGGTGCCGCCCGCGTCAGTGCGGGTTATGAAAACGCGAGACACAGCATAGAGCAGGCGTCTGCCGAAGGGACCTTGTCCAATCCCGAAGTAGCGGGGATCCTGGTGCATGATTACGGGAAAGAGAAAATCGCCGAAGAAACCGGAAATGTTGGAATCCAGTTCCGCCGAACCGTAGCACTTTGCATAGCCGCCCCAGCCGTTGCCGTATCCGCAGAAGCCGTCGCGGGGCGAGTGCTCCACCGCCGCCTCGGTGGCCCCTGCCGCGAGACCTAGCGGATCATAGGCCGCACGCGCCCATTCGACGAACTTCTGCCGGGGAGTCAGAGGCTTTATGTTTTTCAGATAGTCGACCCTAAAAGCCGGAACGACCCAAAAAATGTGTCCCGGCGAGCTCTTAGTGGAAGTGGAAGCGGAATGCGCCGATTGGGGCGCCGATAGACTCTGATTCCAAGCGTTCAGGCTGAAGCCGCGAAGTTCCGTAAGGCGGAGCGATCTGGCCCACGAATCTTCGCCTCCGAAGACCGCTGTGCTTCCCAGCAATTCTGTTGGCGCGAGGAGGTGGAAGCGGTCAGAGCGAGCCTGTGCGAGAGGCGGAAACGACAATAGCTGCGTATCTCGGCACACCGCCGGCGCCTGCGCTTTGGGGAACAGGGATAAGTTTGGATTGAAGGGCTGCAAGTCGCAAGGTCCGTTTTGCTGGGTTTGCGACGCCTGCTGCGGCGGCTGTGGAGTGAGCGACAGCGATTGGGAGTAAAGGCACGCAGTCAGCGCCCCGCCGAGCAGGAAAACTCGGATGATGCCCGCCGCCACGCGCCGGAGGCAGGCCACGATAATTAAATTGAAACTACGATTCCGAAATCTCATATCACTTTTAAATACTTTGGGAATGGGCATCAATTCGGGGCCTCGCTGGCCGGAATATAAGCTTCTCGTTTTGTTTTTCCGCAATTTCAAGAGCGGAGTGGCGCAGATTTCGCGCTTTTTCGAAGGTTGCGGCCACTTTTCCGCCTGGATTATTCACGAAATTCGGTTTGAGCATCAGGAGGGCGGGGTTTTAACCCAACACTGTTTACTTAAGTTCAGCGCGATTTTCTCTCGCAACCCGTTTGCCTGTCATCCTGAGCGAAGCATAGGATCTGCTTGTAAATCCACGGGAAAAGCAGATTCTTCGCTTCATTCAGCATCACATTTCCTTTAGATGCGGCTCTGCCGCACCGCGCTACCTCTTGTTTATGTTATTTGTGGCAGGCGCTAAGAACGAGACGAACACTCGAAAGTGGTTGATAATCATTTAAGGTGAGCATGAAAATTCTTTCTATTAGTGGCCGGCTCCTCGCGTTGCCGTTTTGTCTATTCCTCTTGTGCCACGGTGCGTCCGCCCAGCAAAACTCGCCTCAAAAGCAGGATAAACCTTCGACGAGCACAGCCGATAGGAAGAAACTCAAAGGGGTCCTTGGCTTGGTCCCCACCTACGACGTCACGAATGGCGAGAACAATGCGCCCATGACGGCCAAGGAAAAGCTTCGCATGGCTGTGGATAACTCCGCCAATTCCTACGAGGTTGTAGAAGCTGCGATAAAGGCGGAATACTATCGGGGAACAAGCCCGCCCAAGAAAATAGGGCATGGCGCCACGGGTTATCTCAAGCAGTGGGGAGCGTCTTACCTCGATGAGGTTTCCGGCAATATGTTCCACACGTTTCTTTACCCTACACTCCTTCACCAGGACCCGCGCTACTATCGCAAAGGCGGAGGGTCGATCATCAGGCGTGCTGCTTATTCCCTTTCCCGCGTTTTCGTCACACGAGGCGATCGAGGGCAGACGGAATTCAACGCATCGATGGTGCTTGGGAGCGCCACATCGACTGCCCTCTCAAATGCCTACTATCCGCCGAGGTCCCACGACGCTGAAATTTCCATCGGCAACCTCGGATGGTCGCTGGTCGGCGACGGCGCAAGCAACGTCTTTAAAGAGTTTTGGCCTGATATCGCCCAGCGGTTGAGCAAGAATCGTTGAAAGGCGGCTAACTATGCTTGGAATCGATTCCCGCGCCGCCCGCACTACCTGGACGGTTGTAGCCACTCTAATCTTCCTCTGGATCATCTATCAAGTCCGCGAGACGATTTTTCTTTTTGTCGTCGCCTTACTTTTCGCCTATCTTCTGTGGCCGCTCGTCGATTATTTGGATAAACGCCTGCCGGGCCGGTCGCGCGCGCCCGCGCTGGTCATTGTGTACTCGCTGCTGATTGTGGCGCTGGTCGTTTTGGGCATAGAAATTGGTTCGCGTGTGGTCCATGAAGCGAATACATTGGCTACGAAAATTCCAGAATTTCTTGCCGCGGCGCGTAAGCCTACGTCGTACGGGAGCTTATCAAATTCAAGCTCAGGCAGGAATCTGGCCGCTTGGGCAGCTTCGCTGGCGGCAGGTTACGCCAAGAACATTGCCGCTTTGCTGCCTCAAGCTGGATTAAAACTCCTGTTTTTGGCCAAGGATCTTATCTTTGTCATCCTCGTCCCTGTCCTGGCTTTCTTCTTTCTCAAGGAAGGGCGCGCCATACGCCAGCCGGTGCTGAGGCTTCTTGGAAGCGGACATCCCGCGCGCCAGGAGCTGCTCGAAAGCGTCGCGCGCGACCTCGACGTGCTTCTGGGCCAGTACATGCGGGCGCTGGTGACTCTGGCGGTGATTGCGTTCTGCGCCTATGGGGTGTTCCTCGCCCTGATGAAGGTTCATTATGCGATTCTGCTGGCTGCCGTAGCGGGTCCGCTGGAATTCATTCCAGTCATTGGTCCTTTTGTGGCCTTCGTGGTCATCATGCTGGCGGCGGGGTTGACTGCGCCTCACCGCCTGATCTGGGTTTTACTGTTCATGATTGTTTTCCGGCTTTTTCAGGACTATTTTATTTCGCCTCGAGTCATGAGCAAGCAGATGAAGCTCCATCCGCTTTTGATTATTCTCGGGGTCCTTGCCGGCGGGCAGATCGCCGGCGTCGCGGGAGCTTTCCTTTCGGTGCTCGTTATGGCGACGCTTCGAGTCGTTTACCTTCACCTGATCCGCAGGCGAATTCAAGCTCCAGATTCCAGCGGTGCTTTCAAAGCTTGATGAAGCCTTTCCATCCAATCGCCAGAAATAGCCGTGCTGTAGCGGCGGCCTCTGGCCGCCGGTCTTTACTCTTTAAAAACCGGCGGCCAGAGGC
>JBOGJY010000134.1:0-13555 GCA_050745325.1 Terriglobia bacterium | reverse complement strand
CGAGCCGTGCCTTGGCAAAGAACTCTTCGCGCGAGAGGCGTGGCGCCACCATATCCGCCAACGGGTGCCCGCAATACTCGGCTGGAATGCCCGCGCGGCGGTAAATCTCCGGCTCGAAATCGAAGATGCAAACCATCAAATCTACAAGGGAAGCAAGCTGGCGAAGCCGCCACTTCTTCCACGCCCAAATCTGGGGGCTGACAAAATAGAGCACCGGAATGCCAAGCCGTTTGAGCCTTCTGGCAAGGCGCATGTTGAGGGAAGGCGAATCAATAAGGATAGCAAGGCGCGGGCGCCGCCGGGCCGCTTCTCTCATGAGCTGGTTGAATGCGCGATAAGCGCGCGGCAGGCCGGAGATAACTTCTGTGATACCCACCATCGCAAACTGGTGAGCATCCACCACGGTTTCAACTCCCGCGTCGCGCATCACGTGGCCGCAGCAGCCAAAGAGTTCAATGCCCGGCTGCCGCGATTTAAGTTCGGCGGCAAGCCGGCCGCCGTACACGTCGCCAGAACGTTCGCCGGCGACAAGCATCAGGGTGAGGGCATCACTTGCCATGTTTTTGAAGGTATATTGTGCGATGTTCAGATTTTCACGCTGTGTTTCGTGGCGCCGGAGCCGGGAAAATTCATAGGTCCGGAAGAAAAAACCCGCGCTACGGCCTCTCACCATGCAATCCGCTGTAAACCATGAATCGAGTCAAAATGCCGGTCACGGCTTAACACCGGGAGAGCATGTTGCAGGCACAACGCTGCAATCCACAAATCGTTAGAGGGAATTGGACTTCCGGTCTTCCTAAGCTGGCCACGAATTGCAGCATAATGAATGGCAGTATCCCGATTGACGTCAAGCAGGCTCGATACAGAAAGAACGTCCGCAAGCCATCGCTCATACTCGGTCTTGCGCCGCGATTGAGCGATTCCGTATAGGTACTCGCCTAAAACGATTACCGGAATAGCCACGCTTTGCGCTTCCGCAAACTCATGGGCCGCCTCGCGTTCGCCCTCAGCAATGGCCGAGAGCGCATTCGTATCAAGGATCAAACCCATTCCTCCGGCTCAATCCTCTCGAATTCCTGCTCAATGATTTTGTTGATACGGGCTGTTTCTTTGCGCAAATGCTTCAGCCGTCCCGCCAGTTTCATCCTTGCCTCTCGTTGTCCGGGCACACCTAGCTGAAGCTTCTCCGCTACAGCCTCGCTGACAAACTGGCGCAGCGGCACCCCTTGTTCAGCGGCTTTCGCTTTGGCGCGGCGAAAAATGGGGTCAGGAATCTCCAATGTCGTTTTCATAGTTTGATGATCCCATATTTATGGGAAAAGGGCAAAGGGGGCAGAACAGTCCGGAGAGTGCCGTTGCGCTACACCTCTAACGTGCCGCTTCTGACAGCGGGCAGTTCCTGATCCTTGTATTGAAGCTGGTAAAGCTTGAAGTAAAGGCCGCGCTTTTCGAGCAGCTCGCGGTGCGTACCAGCCTCGCGCACGCGGCCTTTGTGCATCACAATGATCTTATTCGCATTCTGGATAGTCGAAAGCCGGTGCGCGATCACGAGCGAAGTGCGGTCGCGCAACATGCCGCGCAGAGCGTCGCGGATGAGAGCCTCGGTTTCGGAATCGACGCTGGAGGTGGCTTCGTCCAGGATCAGAATTTTCGGGTTGTGCGCAAGCGCGCGGGCGAACGAAAGAAGCTGCTTCTGCCCTGTGGAGAGCGTGACACCGCGCTCCTTCACCGGCTCGTCAAAACCACCGGGCAGGCTTTCAATAAAGCGCAGGATATTCACCTGTTTTGCAGCCTCGCGCACCTGATCGTCCGTGATCCGGCCAGTACCCATGCGGATATTCCCGGCGATGGTGCCCGAAAACAGGAAGGGGTCCTGCAGCACCATGCCGAAGTTGCGCCTGAGGTCTCTCATGCGGATGAGCCGGACGTCAACTCCGTCGAGCAGCACCTGTCCCTCCGTCACATCGTAAAAACGCAGCAGCAGGTTGGTGAGTGTCGTCTTCCCCGCCCCGGTGTGGCCGACCACGGCAACCGTTTCGCCGGGCTCGATGGTGAGCGAAACGTTTTCCGTCACCAGATGATTATCCAGATAGGCAAAGCTCACGTCGCGGAATTCAATCTGCCCCTTGACCGCCGGAAGGGGAAGCGGCTTTTCCGGGTCCTCAATGGTGACCGGCGTATCGAGCAGCTTGAAGATGCGCTCCGAGCTTGCCATCGCCGATTGCAGGATGTTGTATTTGTCGCTCAAATCCTGGATGGGCCGGAAGAAGCGTTGCGCGTATTGGATGAACGCCATGGCGGTACCAATCGTCACCGCGCCGTGGAGGCTCATGACGCCGCCGCGATAGATGATGACCGCCACCGCCACCACGCCCAGAAACTCCACCGTGGGGTAGAACAAGCCGTAAGCGAGGATCGAGTCCTTGTAAGCCTTCATGTGATCGCGGTTGATCTCTTCAAACTCACTGGCGCTCAGCTCCTCGCGGCCAAAGAGCTGCAGCGTAGCCACGCCCGTCAGGTGTTCCTGAAGGTAGGTGTTGATGCGCGCGATGGCGACCCGGATGCGCCGGTAAGAGTTCCGCACCGCCTTGCGGAAGGCCATCGTGGTCAGAATGATGAACGGCAGCACGGCGAAGGTGAGCAGCGCCAGCTTCCAATTGACTTCGAGCATCACCACCAGAATGCTCAGCAGCGTGAAGAAATCCCCGAAGATCGCCACCACGCCCGAGGAGAACATGTCGTTGAGCACGTCCACGTCAGTTGTAACGCGCGTCACCATGCGCCCGACCGGGTTGCGGTCGTAATAACTGATTTGCAGGCGCTGCAAGTGAGCGAAAATCTGGTTGCGGAGGTCGTACATCACCTTCTGGCCGATCAGGTTCATGGCGAAGTCCTGCCCGAACTCCAGGCAGAATGCGGCCACGACGCAGGGCAGAAGCAGAATAAACGCAATCTGGATAATGCCCGTCAGGGGATTGCGGCTGAGCAGGTGCAGTAGAAAATGAGGGATATGATTGCGGCCACCGCGGTCAAGGTAAGCATCGACTTCGAGCTTCAAGAGATAGGGTGGAACCGCCTGAAGAATGCCGTAGAAGAAAATGGCAATGAAAGCCAGCGTCACAACACCGCGGTAGGGGCGCAGATAGGTTAGCAGCCGCCGCATCAAACGCGAGTCGTAAGCCTTGCCTAAAATTTCTTCTTCTTGAAAAACTTCAGCCATACAGTTCCCAGTGTTGCGTTTGGAAAACGCGCTTACCTGTAGCACCGCCCTTTAAGGGCGGCATGCCGGACGTAAAGCCCGGCGCTACAACTTCAGCCATATGATTTGTGACCGCCGGTGGCCACCCTCACCCGGCTCGGGGAGTTTACCCTAAGCAGACCGAAGGGCTCGCCTCTCCTCAGGGGTGAAGGGTTCTTTCATGCTTTGCGGGCGCCGCCAAGCGGCATGACCACGCGCTACGCTTCCATCTCCAATTCTTCTTCAAGCAGTTGCCGGTTGTACAACTCGGAATAATATCCCTGGTTCGCCAGGAGTTGCTCGTGCGTGCCGCGCTCTACGATTTCTCCACCGTGCAGCACCACAATTTCACTGGCGTTGCGGACCGTCGACACGCGGTGTGAAATCATGAGCGTGGTGCGGCCCGCCATAATTCCCGTGAGCTGGCCGAGGATTTTCTCTTCCGTGGCCGTATCGACGCTCGATAGCGCGTCATCAAGAATCAAAATCCTGGGGTCCCGGATCACGGCGCGGGAGATGGCGGCTCTCTGTTTTTGTCCGCCGGAAAGGGTAAGGCCGCGCTCACCCACCAGAGTGTCAAAGCCCTTGGGAAAGCCGCGGATTTCGGGCAAAATATTTGAAATATCGGCTGCGTTTTCGACATCTTCATCAGAGGCCGCGGGCTGGCCGAACTTCACATTTTCCCGGAGCGTGTCGCTAAAGAGAAACGTTTCTTGCGGAACAAAACCGATGTGCTGGCGCAGCGTTTTCAAAGGAATCTGGCGGACCGGCACGCCATCGATCAAAAGACCCTCAGCATCGTAAAGGCGCGGAATCAGGCTCACCAAAGTCGTCTTCCCAGAGCCTGTCTCGCCGACAATGGCAACCGACCGTCCCGCCGGGATGTGAAGATTGATATTTTTAAGTACGGGCTTGCCATTGTAGGAAAACGACAGATTGCGAAACTCAACCTCGCCTTCGAGCGCGGTCAGGGGATTGGGCGGCACAAAGCGGTCGTCAATATCCGGCTCGACGCCGAAAATCTCCCACAGGCGCCCTTGTGAAGCAAGGCCCCGCTGCACCAGGTTCGTAACATAGCCGAGCGCAATCATCGGCCAGATGAGATACATCATGTAAACGTTGAACGCCATGAATGTGCCGAGCGTAATTCGCCCCGATAGAACGTGCCAGCCGCCAAACAACAGGATGAGCAGAAAAGAGACGCCAAAGACCGCCGCCAGCGCCGGCCATAGAAAACTGGTGATCCAGATGAGGCGCTTGTTCTTTTGCACGTACTCGCGGTTCATCCGCTCGAACAGAGCCATTTCGGACTCTTCCTGGCAGAACGCCCGCACCACACGCACCCCGGAAAGGTTTTCGCGCACGCGCTCGGTAAGGTTCGAGTACATCCCCTGGACTTTCTCGAACTGGTCGTGAATCTGAACGCCAAAATGCCTGACGGCATAGGAAACGAGAGGCATGGGAGCGATTGAAACCAGCGTCAGCTCCCAATCGAGGTGGAACATGAGGGCCAGCGCGGCCACCCCCACCACCAGCGTATTGGCCGAATACATGATTCCCGGCCCCACCAGGTTACGGACCGCGCTCAGGTCGTTGGTGAGCTTTGACATCAAGTCGCCGGTGCGCGTTTCGTTGTAGAACCGCTGGGAAAGCCTGCAGAGGTGCGCGAAAAGGTCGTTGCGCAAGTCGTACTCGATGTCGCGGGAAATACCGATCAGTATCCAGCGCATCCAGAATTGAAAGATCGCTTTGGCGAGGGCCACCGCTAAAATGAGACCGGCAAACAGCAGCAAGGCGCTGGCGGTCACGTGGCGGCTCATACCGTCAATTCCTGCCTTGATGATGAGAGGGATGGTGATGCCGACCACCTGGGTGACGATGAGAGCTGCAAACCCCGCTATGTAGCGTCCTTGGTAGCGCTTCAAGTAGGGCATCAACGGGCGAATACGCTGGAGCATAGGAGAACGCCGGTGCGGGCAGTTGAAAATCTAGATCGAAATTCATTATACCGAACGCTGACAAAATCCCGCAATGTTTGGGCGGTCTTGGGCCGGTTTCGCGGCGCATCAGATTCCAGGGCCGACCACATTCGCTACGCTTGTAGTGGGTCAGTTTGATTTTTGTAGCGGCGGTCCCATTCTGGCTTCGGCCGCCGGTTTTCAAAGAGTAAAGACCGGCGGCCAGAGGCCGCCGCTACAGCAAATCCCTTATCTTGGAAATAAACCGTCTCGTTTGTCTCATTCGTCTCCAAAAGATCAGAGCCGGGGGGTAGAATAAAAAGACGGGGGCAAGAGTCAAGGGACAAGGGATCAGGGAAAAAGCAAGGGTCTCGGACTCGCCTCTCGACCCTCGTCCCTTGACTCCCGTCCCTCGTCTCATAACGAAAGGGCCATCCAGTGCCCCGGCTGAGGGATCAAAAACAGGGGAATGGGAGGCAGAAATGGGGGCCAAAGAGAGCTGAAACCAAAAAGGATTGTTTTACTTTTTTCAAGTTATTGAAAACAAAGGCTCGAAACCGGAACGAACCGGAACGAACCGGACTCTAATGATTGTAAAATCACTGCAATCGACTGAATATGAAGGTGATAGCCGGATTGATCCGGTACAATGAGGCATGTTGCACAAAATAAAGGTGATTGCCGCTTGGGTTGAGTTCCGCTCCGGTTGGTAAGCCGTTTTTCGGCCATCGGGCATGAACTCGGGCGAAGCTGAAGCAGGCTCTACCGGGCGGCAAAAGACTTGTGGAGGGCTGCGCTGGCGCCCCGGTATCTTGCCGGCAAGCCGGGCCGCCCGGACAAGCCGCCGGATGGGGCGCTACGCCGCCGCATTCACAGGCAGGCGATCCGAAATCCAAACTAACCCACTACCGGTAATTCGCTTCAATTGACATCCCATCCTGGCCCCTCTATATTGGCTACCTAAACATGTCTGATCGCGCCTTCACCGTCGCCAATCAAATCACGACTCTCAGGCTTATCTTTGTGCCGCTGTTCGCTATTCTCGTGGTCAACGGGCATTACCAAGGCGCATTGGCCGTGCTTGTTGCGGCGGCCGTTTCTGACGTCATCGACGGACTGGTGGCGCGTCTCTTTCAGCAGAAATCTTCTCTCGGCATCGCGCTCGATCCCATCGCGGATAAAATCCTGATGACGACCGCATACCTGGTCCTTTCGTTTCGCGGCGCCCTACCGTGGTGGCTCACCTTTCTGGTATTGATCCGTGACGCCGGCATTATCGTGACCGCCGCGCTCATCAGTTTGATTTCAGGCTACCGGCCGTTCCCGCCCACAATTCTCGGCAAAGCCTGCACGGTCAGCCAGGTGGCCGCCGTGCTGGCGGCAGTCAGTTACAAAGCCCACGCTCTCTTTGTTACTCCCACTGTCGTTGAGGTCTTTGTGTTTCTGGCTGGGACTGTTACCGTCGTGTCTGGCATCCACTATCTGATTATCGGACGGCGCCGTTACGACCCGCATCCCGAAAGCCCGTCGCCGTGAAATCAGACGATGATATGGATATCAACTGCGCTTTGAATTAGAATCGCATTTGAACATCGAGGAGGCTTGGCAATGAAAACGAGATGGGCGCGGCCTTTGGCAGCCATGATTTTTCTGGGATTGTTTGCATTTTTGGCCGAACTTCCCTCTCAGACCGGCCTGCCCTCGGAATTTCCAATACCCGCCCAAGGTCAGAACTCACAATTCAATTTGGAAGGCAAAATTACCGACGCGAGCCCTGGCAAGCTGACGGTCAGCACCGAAGATAACATCGTCTTCCATGTGACCTATGGTGACAAAACCGAAATTCACCGCAAGGATGGCACGGCGGGTTCTGCAAAGGATCTGTCTGAAGGTGAACAGATCAAAGTCGACGGGATGCTAACTCCGGCAGGAGTGATTGAGGCGCAGCGTATCGATCTCGAATGACCTCGAATTTGATGAGACCTACTGAGTTTTTTGCGATCCTCGAAAGGGGCCAACTGAGCCCGGCGTATTTTTTCAGAGGCCCAGATGGCTTCCTTCACGAGGAGTGCCGCGCGGCGGCGGTGGCTTACCTTCCCGCAGAAACCCGCGAGTGGTGTCTGACTGAGACCGGATTCAGGCCCGGCCAGCTCCGCCGCGACCTCGAAAACACGTACCAGATGCCCATGCTCGGCGGGCACAGCTTTCTCTATCTGTCGGATGACGATGATTTCGAGCACGCCGCTGAAGAGGACGTGGATGCCCTCGCCGCATATCTGAAAGCCCCGCCCCAGTTCTCAACGGTATTCTTCGCTGCCCGCGAACCCGACAGGCGCCGCCGCTTTATTCAGCTGCTGGAAAAGGGCGCTGCGGTGGTTGAGATGGCGCCGCTCGGGCGGCGTGAGGCCGCCGCGTGGCTGCGGAAATACTTAGAGAAGACCGGCGTTGAGATACCGCCGGCGCTGGCCGAATCTGCCGCCGCGCGCTTCGAAGGTTCGCCGGGACACGGAAAGGAAACGGCTGGGGTGAACCTGCTTTGGCTGCGCACCGAAATCGAGAAACTCCTGGTCACGCGCCCCGGATTACGGCGCGTGGAAGGGTCCGACTTAGACCTGATGACAGGCCCGCGTGAGGAGCACGAAATTGGTAAACTGCTCGGCGCGGTTGCAGGACGCAAGCACAGCGCGGCTCTGATTTTGCTTCAGGATCTGCTCATCAGTAAGGAGCCCGAGACGCTGATCCTTTGGTGTCTGGGTGATCTCTTCCGCCAGGCGTTAAAGAGCCCCTCCGCGCCAGCGCGCTACGGGCCATGGTCTCGCCCGGCAAATCCTTATTCAACTTTTGAAATTGCGCCTCGCGTTCATCAAGCCTATTCCAGAGAAGAAATCGCTCGCGCCCTCCGGGTGGTGCGCGCCGCAGACCTTTCGGTGAAGTCGTCGTGGAAAGATTCAAAGTTAATCCTCGAAACGCTTCTTTGGCAGATTATGGCAGGGAAAGACGTGGCTTTGCCTTCAGCTTTGGAGGCTGGGCCGGCCCCTGCCCTCGATTCGTAGGGCTTTGGAAGCCCGCGCGGCGAAGCGTTAGACCGCGTGAAGAGCTTGGTCAAGATCCTGGATCAAGTCGTCGGCTGCCTCGACTCCGACCGAAAGCCTGACGAGTCCGTCGGTAATTCCAAGCGCGAGCCGCCGTTCTCGCGGCACCGCCTGATGGCTGGTGGACGCTGAGTGCACGATAAGCGACCTTGTATCTCCCAAGCTCGCGGCCCTGGCAAAAAGTTTGACGCCATCCATCACTTTCTTCCCACCCTCATAGCCGCCTCGAACCTCGAAGCTGAGCATGGCGCCAAAATCTTTCATCTGTTTCCTGGCTATCTCATGCCCCGGGTGATTCGCCAGCCCAGGGTAATTGACCCTTTCCACTTTCGGATGCGTCTTGAGAAACGCCGCAATCCGCCCGGCGTTTGCGCAATGCGCCGGCATCCGTAGGTGCAGCGTATGGATACCACGCAAGATGAGCCACGCGTTGAATGGGCTGATGACACCGCCAAAATCACGCACGATTTCTTTGCCAAGCTGTGTGATGTAGGATTGCGGGCCGGCAATGATACCGCCCATCGCGTCTCCGTGGCCGCATAAATACTTGGTGGCGGAATGAACCACCACGGTGACACCAGAAGCGGCCGGCTGCTGCAGGGCCGGGGAAGCGAACGTATTATCAATCATCAACGGAATCTTCCGCGCCTTACAAAGTTTTGCCAGAGCCGCAATGTCGATGACTTCGAGCACCGGGTTGCTGGGAGTTTCGAAATAGATCAGCCGTGTGTTAGGCTGGATGCAGGCCTCGAAATCCTCCACCCGCGATGAGGGCGCAAGTGTGGCGGACGCGCCAAACCTGGGCAGAATCCGGTCCAGAAAATCATAAGCGGCGCCATAAAGAGAACGCCCGGCGACTACGTGATCTCCAGCCTTGATATAGCCTAGAATCGCCGATGAAATCGCCGCCATGCCGCTTGCCGTAGCGAGAGCCGCTTCACAGCCTTCGAGCGCCGCCATCTTCGTTTCGAGAGCCCGGATGGTCGGGTTGCCGTACCGCGTGTACATATAACCCGGCTTTTCCCCGCCGTACACGGCGGCCATCTCATCCGCGGTTGAGGAAACAAACGTAGTTGATTGATAGATGGGTGTATCCAGCGCGCCGGTGGCCGGGCACGGTTTTTCGCCTGCGTGTACGGCCAGCGTCGCAAATTGAAATAAATTGTTCATCGTGAACCTCGCATGGGTCGTCCGGAATGATCGCTACTCCCGGACTCCCTGTTGATTGTACGCAAGAATTTAATATCTTAGAGTATCCTTGTCAGGGCATCGAGGGGAAAGCGTTCTTTTGCGCGACGCCGCAAAGGCAAAAGCCATTTTGCCGTAAAACGCGGGGTTGAAAAATCGTGGTTTCTGTCGCAAATTATTACTCACGGGAGCAATTAGGAAAAGTGAGAATGAAAAACAGATAATCGCGGCTGGTGAGAAGTGGCACTGTGGCGGGCCTTGGTTCACTTGCGCGCTCATACGATTCAATGATAGATAAAGAGCACTGGACCTAAAGGGAGGATGATGTATGGCGCTTTGCCCCGAATGCGACGCAACGATTGACATTGAAGACGATGAAGTGGAGGAAGGCCAAACCTTGGATTGTCCGGAGTGTGGAGTGGAACTCGAAGTCGTGAGCACAAATCCGGTGGAACTTAACTCGATTACGGAAGAGGAAGATGACGAAGAAGAAGAGAGCTGGTAGGCATAGCTTGGCGCCAGACATCCATTCGGACTGCACGTCAGGTCTGCTCACGGAGCGCCTAGCACGCAACGCGGCCGGTGTTCTGGCCGTATGCGGACTATGTGTACTTGCCATTGGCCTGTTCGCGCCTTGCCTTGAGGCGAAGCAAAAGCCTATGCCGACGAAGACCGTGACAGGCGCTGTGCTCGACCAGTCGAACCATAACGTTCCCGGGGCATCGGTATTCCTGACTGATCTTGAAACCCGTCATACGGACGCCATTTATAGCGGAGCGGATGGAAAGTACAATTTTTCCGGACTTAATCCGAATGACGACTACCAAGTACAGGCAAAATACAAAGGGCTTGTTTCCGATGTTCGCAAGGCCAGCTCGTTCGACACGCGAAACCCTATGGTCATCAACCTCGTCCTCGGCCAGGTCGACTCCAAAGGCGCGCCAAACTCTCACACAAAATAGAAGAAGGTAGTCACGGTCAGCGCCTTTCCCACGGTGGCTGTCTCCGGTCGAGTAAAGCTCAGGATCAATCAGACAACGGTTGACCGCGGCTACCCTTGGAACTCGATCCCCATCATCCGGCGGCCAGCACGGAACATCACTTGCTTGCCACCGTAATCCCCCGCACGGAACTCCTCCGTCGGATTCGTCATCCGCTTCCAGTCGAGCTGCCCCGTGTCGAAAAATGACATCCAGACCGCGCCCTCCTTGATTTTGCGCTGCGCTTCCGAGTTAGAGCTGAAGAGCCCTACGCTCACCAATAGCTGAAAAAGCTTGAACGGCGTCCTCAAGGAACGCGCCACAACCTCATACTCCGCTGGAATACCTTTCGCCTCGAATTGCGCTTCGAAACTCTTTTGGGCTTGGGACGCCGCACTCTCCCCGTGAAAGTCTTTCACAATGCGCTGCGCCAGAGCCTTTTTAACGTCAAGAGGATGCGCGGTTCCCGCCCTAACGGATTGTTCAATCTCTGCGATCTGCTGAGGTGTGAGATCAGTGAGCAAAGTGTAATACCGCCACATTAAAGTATCCGAAATGGACATGATTTTGCCGAACATCATTGCCGGTGGCTCCTGAATCCCCACGTAGTTGCCGAGAGATTTCGACATCTTCTGCACGCCGTCCAGCCCCTCAAGAATCGGCATGGTCATGATGATCTGCGCCGGCTGCCCGTATTCCTGCTGGATGGCGCGGCCGACCAGCAGATTGAATTTCTGGTCCGTTCCTCCAAGCTCTATGTCCGCGCGGAGCGCCACAGAATCGTAAGCCTGGCTCAGCGGATAGAGCAGCTCGTGGATGGCGATGGGCCGCTGTTCCTTCATGCGTTTTGTGAAGTCATCGCGTTCGAGCATCCGGGCTACGGTATACTTGGAGCAGAGCGCAATCCAGTCGCGCCCGGTAAGCGCGCCGAGCCAGTGGCTGTTGAACTCGACGACGGTTTTATCCGGATCAAGTATTTTAAAAACCTGGCTCTTATACGTTTCCGCGTTCGCCGCCACTTCCTGTGGTGTCATCGGTGGCCGCGCAACGTTTCGCCCTGAAGGGTCGCCGATCAGACCCGTGAAATCACCGATGAGGAAAATGACCGTATGGCCAAGGTCCTGAAAATGCTTAAGCTTCCGGATGAGCACCGTATGACCCAGGTGTAGGTCCGGCGCCGTGGGGTCAAACCCAGTCTTCACACGAAGCGGCCTGCGCTCGACCGCGGCCTGCTCGAGCCGTAAGCGCAACTCCTCCACCCGGATGGTTTCTTCCGCTCCTTTGGTCAGGTAAGCAAGTTGTTCGTCAGTGGTCATGTTGCAATAAGACGGCGTGATCACCTTCGCGCAGGCGCAGGGCGAGCATCCGCTTCTTCAACGGCGAAGCGGCCAGCCAACCTTGATCTTGTCCTCCGCCACCAGGCGCACCGCCTCTGGATAAATGCGATGCTCCTCTTGCAGGATTCTCATTGACAGGGTTTCAACCGTATCGCCATCGAGGACGGGAACCACGGCCTGTAGAACGACCGGCCCGGAGTCTACCCCTTCATCCACCAGATGTACCGTGCACCCGGAGAATTTCACTCCATACTCCAAGGCTTGCTTTTGAGCGTCCAGGCCCGGAAACGATGGGAGTAGCGAGGGATGAATATTCAGGATGGGGCCCGGAAAGCTGCGCACAAAGAGCGGGCTGAGAACGCGCATGAATCCCGCCAGACAAACGATATCCGCTCGCCCAGACTTTAAGGCAGCCAGTAATTCCTGCTCAAATTCCTCACGGGGCCGGTTCTTGGAGGGAACGCACACAGCTTCGAAACCCATCTGGCGCGCACGGTTCAATCCGGCTGCTTCCGCGCGGTCGCTCGCCACTAGCGTGATCCGTGCGGGGATCGTTCCCGCCGAAACCGCCTGAGCAATGGCCTCAAAGTTTGAACCGCGTCCTGAAATGAGAATACCAAGGTTCTTCATGCGATCCGCCGGGCGCGCCCCGTCACTACTTACTGAACCGCGAGGTTGACGCTGGTGCTCCCGGCGGTTGCCGCCTGGCCGGTGGTCCCGGAAGCCGGAGTGTACGTGCCAGTGACGGTTACCGTATACACACCCGAAGGAGAACCCGTGGGCGCCGGGTTGCTGCCCACAAACCCGTAGTAGCCCTGGTTGCAGCCCGCAAGGAGCAGCATGAGTAGCAGGATTAGCCCGAACATCGCCCAGGCCAGACGACGGCCCCGCATCGCAAGGACGAGACTGAGGCCCGCAAGCGTGAGGAGCAGAATGAGGTCGCGGGTAATGCTGCCAAGAGGGTTTCCCCGGCTTCCGGGCGGCGGCATTCTATGACCAACCATTGGTGTAAGGAAGCTGCTTCCCTTGTGAGCGGTGGTGGTGATGGTTAGGGTCGAGGTCTGCGGCGAACCAGGACCAGGGGTTACCGTGGCGGGTGAAAACGAACAGGTTGCATTGGCTGGCAACCCGTTCGAGCAGCTTAACGCGACGGGGAGGTTAAAGCCATTCACCGATGAGACCGTGACCGTGTACGTACCCGTTTGGCCCGCCGCGATGTTCGTGACGGCGGGGGTAGCGGAAAGAGAGAAGGACTGAAGCGGGATGGACTCGGCCAAAGATGCGGTCTGGTTCTGGTCTGGGCTGGTCCCTGTCACGGTGAACGTCACCGGGTTGGGGTTAGGAACCCCAGAGGCCGAGCCGGTAAGATCACTCACCGTCATGACTGAAGTCTGGCCCGGCGTGATGGACGCTGGATTAAATGAGCACGTCACCTCACTCGAACAACTCAGGGTGATCGCGCCGGTGAAAGAGGAAAGGATAGCCGTTGCGCCGACCGTGACGGCAACCGAAGTCGCGCTGACCAGCGTAGTGCCCGTCGGGCCGGTTGAATTCAGCGAAAAATCCGCGGCCGCATTTCCATTCAAGGTCTCGGCGGGCGCTGTACCCGTGATGTTAGAAGTTACGGTGATGGCGCCCGTATTATTGGCCGTTGGGGTCGTTGAAGAGCTGGTGGTTGATGGCGCGCCCGTCGTAATGGTGGGGCTGAACGTAACCTGGAAGGTACAGCTCGCCCCGGGCTGGAGCGTGGTCACGCAGTTGT
>JBOGJY010000133.1:0-11267 GCA_050745325.1 Terriglobia bacterium | reverse complement strand
ACACTGCCGCCGGTCGCCGTGCCCGCTCCGCCGGAGTTGAAGCCACCGGAACCGGAGCCGACGCCGCCCCCGATGGCGCCCTGAAATTCCGCCTGCGAAGTAAACGCTCCTCCAACGCCGCGGGTTGCCGCGCCGCTGTCGGCGCGCACCTTGTCGATTTGAGCATATTGGGGATTATAGCGCGCGACTGCGATGTCAAGGTTGTTTTCGACGGCCAGCGAAATGGCGTCGTCGAGCGATAGGTGCATCGTCCCATTCTGAATAAGCTGAAAAAGATCATCAGAATTGACCAAATGGAAGGGCGGCACGCGCGGATTGACGTAGGGAGCTATGACGTTTGGGAACCAGTTCGTGCGCGTGTACGTCTTGGCGATCGCCTGATTGAACGCGCTCTCGGGATTTTCCTGGCCCTGGGCATACAGTTGCGGCAGCCCACAGATAACACCCAAGAGGGCTGCGGCGATCAGCGTATGGCGGATTATGCGGCTCATTGCTTATCCTTTCTTCTTTCTGAACCTTGTGATTCTGAAGACCTAAGAATCTATCTACGAATGTCTTAGACCTGAGGTTTCAATTTTCGTTAGATGCTGACGGATTCGCCCGGATATGATGAAACGCGCCGGCGCGAGTTAGCGGTGTTGGTGAACAAAGCAACTGCTGGAGAAAACAGTGATTCCACGCCCGGCCCCGGTCACAATACAGGGCGATGCGCTTGTGGCTCCGCCCCTCTGCGCCGGCTTCGCGGCATCTCTCAGGTTGCGCCTCCGGTCCCCTTAGCCTGCGGCGCATCGAATAGCCGAGCCTTAAAGCTTATCATTGACCCGCTTTCCGCGCCAATTGCGCCGTCCTAAGGCAGTATCTCAGTTTGATGTAGAGGCGGCTTTACGCCGCCACAATAGGGCGGGGTAAACCCGCCGCTACGCCCGAAACTGGGACACGACCCAGCCTAATTCAGGCTTGCGCTGCTGCTATAATTAAAGATCAAGCGCGCCTGCGCAGTGCCGCACATTTTCTGCGCGGCTTAACTTACGCCGCCCGCTTGCCGGCGGGACGGCGCCATGTCCGGCAAAACTGCATGAAGATTGCTCTGGCTCAAATCAACACCACGGTCGGCGACTTCGCCGGGAATGCGGAGCGTATGATCGCTTTCGCGCGCCGCGCTCTCGACCAAGGCGCCGGACTTGTGGTCTTTCCCGAGCTCGCGCTCTGCGGTTATCCGCCCCGCGATCTGGTCGAGCGGCCCGATTTCGTGGCGCGCTGCGAGGCGGAGCTGGAGCGGCTCGCCCAATCGCTTCCACCGATTCCCGCCCTGGTGGGTTCAGTGCGGCGCTCCGGGGTGAAGCAGGGAAAGGCCGTTTCGGACATTGCCGCGTTGCTTCGCGGCGGCAAGGTGGAGCTCGATTATGCGAAGAGCCTACTGCCGTTCTATGACGTTTTTGACGAATCCCGGTATTTTGAGCCGGGCGGCGCCACGGCCGTATTCGCGCTCTCAGGCGAGCGGTTTGGGCTGACGGTGTGTGAAGACGTCTGGAACGACAAAAATTTCTGGAAGAGGCGGCTCTACACCCGCGATCCGGTGGAAGAAACCATGCGCGCTGGCGCAACCGTGCTGCTGAATATTGCGGCTTCTCCTTACTCAGCCGGCAAAATCCAGTTGCGCGAGGACATGCTCCGCGCTATCGCCGTGGAGCGGGGAATTCCGGTGGTTTACGTCAATCTCGTGGGTGGCAATGACAGCCTCGTCTTCGACGGAACCAGTTGCGCCTTCGGTCCGCGAGGCAATCTCCTTGCCCGCGCCATGCCGTTTGAAGAAGACCTTGTGTTTGCCGAAATCGGTGGAAAGGGCGAGACCCACGAGCGTGCGCAGCCTGGCGCCCCGCCGGAGATTGAACAGGTCTACCACGCGCTCGCGCTGGGCACGCGAGACTATGTGCGTAAGTGCGGCTTTCGCAGCGCGATTGTTGGTTTGAGCGGCGGAATTGACTCATCGCTGGTGGCGGCGCTTGCCGCCCGCTCGCTCGGCGCGGAGAATGTTTACGGCGTCTCCATGCCCGGACCGTTCTCGTCACCGGGCAGCCTTACGGACGCCGAAGCCCTGGCCCGCAACCTTGGCATTCACTATCGCGTCATCCCGGTCACGGAAATCTATGAGAGCTTCCTGGCGGCGCTCGCGCCGGCGTTTGAAAGCCGGCCCCCCGACGTGGCCGAAGAAAATATTCAAGCGCGCATCCGCGGGACCATTCTGATGGCGCTTTCCAACAAATTCGGCGCGCTGGTTTTGAGCACGGGAAACAAATCTGAGCTTGCCGCTGGCTATTGCACCCTGTACGGGGACATGGCCGGCGGGCTTGCCGTCATCGGTGACGTTCCAAAGACGATGGTCTATGAGCTTGCGCGCCTGATTAACCGCTGCGGCAAGGGCGCCGGACCCATTCCGGACGCGTGTTTCCTCAAGCCGCCGTCCGCCGAGCTGCGGCCAAACCAGACGGACCAGGATACGCTGCCGCCCTACGACACGCTCGATGCCATCCTGCGCGCCTATATCGAGGAGAATCAGAGCGCGGCTGAGATCGCGGCGAAGTTCGATTTTGATCCCGCCCTGGTCCGCCAAACCCTGCGCGTGGTGGCGGCCGCCGAGTACAAGCGCCAGCAGGCCGCGCCCGCGCTTAAAGTGACGAGCAAGGCGTTTGGCATCGGGCGGCGCTTCCCGATTGCCAACCGCTATGACGGATAAAGCTGATGCGCTCTGAAGCGGGGTAGTGTCTCAGTTTCGAACCGGAACGGGAGTAGCGCCTCAAGAACCCTCTCTCCCGATCGGGGGATAAACTGCGCGGGACGGGTGAGGGAAATGAAAAAACGTCCCATTTATCTCGTTTGTCTCAAAAGTCTCAAAGGGGTCTGATATGCTGAGTGAGGGTCTTGTAGCGCGGCAGAGCCGCAGCCAAAGCAGATGTCATGCTGAGCGAAGCGAAGCATCTGCTGATGACCTGGAAAAGCAGGTCCTTCGCTACGCTCAGGATGACAATAAATTGGGTTGTGGCCTAAGCTGCCGGGTTAAAAGACGCACTCTGCGCTACAAGGCGGTCGCCCCTCAAAGATTAGAAAATGGCCCGGAGAGAATGGGAGAAGTACACAAAAATTCACGGAACGAAGCCTAGCGACCCTTTAGAATCAATAACTTTTATTATTGTAGTGAAAACTCTCCATAAATGTAGCGCCGGGTTTATGCCCGGCATGAACTGAGCCTGAAGGGTGGCGCTACAAAAGCTACCGTTGGGAGGTCGTCCAGTGGTAGGACACATGCCTTTGGAGCATGGAACTCTGGTTCGAATCCAGGCCTCCCAGCCAGTTAAGAAGGAACCAGGGGGTTGGGGCACACACGTATGACGGAGCGAAACCACCAGGCGCTCAAGGTTTTTTCCGGGAACGCGCATCCTGCTTTGGCCAGGGAGATTTGCACCCAATTGGGGGTGAAGTTGGGAAATGCCCAGGTCGGGCGCTTCCCTGATGGCGAAGTCCGGCTGCAAATTCTCGAAAACGTGCGCGGGACCGACGTATTCGTTATTCAACCCACGTGCCGGCCGGTCAATGACAACCTGGTTGAGCTCTTAATCATGCTGGACGCGTTCCGGCGGGCTTCGGCGGACCGCATTACGGCGGTGATCCCGTTCTATGGCTACGCGCGGCAGGACCGGAAGGACCGCCCGCGCGTCCCGATCTCCGCGAAGCTGGTGGCGGACCTGCTTACGTCCGCCGGCGCGAACCGCATTTTAGCGATGGACCTGCACGCGGGGCAAATCCAGGGTTACTTCAACATTCCGGTGGATCACCTGTACGCCACCCCGGTCACGGTGGCCTACTTCCGCAAGCTGAAGCTGAAGAATATTGTGGTGGTCTCGCCGGACCCGGGAGGCGTGGAGCGGGCCCGCTCGTTTGCCAAGCGTCTGGACGCCCCGCTGGCAATCATCGATAAGCGGCGCGAAGACGCGCAAACCGTCGAGGTGATGAACGTGATCGGCGCGGTCGCGGGCAAGACGTGTTTGATTGTTGACGATATGATCGATACCGGCGGCACGCTGGTCAAAACCGCGCAGGCGCTGCTCGATAACGGCGCCCGGCAGGTCTACGCCTGCTGCACGCACGGAGTTTTTGCCGGGAACGCCATCGAAAATGTGGCGGCATCACCGCTCACACAGCTCGTCACGACCAACTCAATTCCCTTTGACCCCGAGGGCAGAGAAAGCAGCAAAATTAAGGCGCTGAGCGTGGCCAAGCTTCTGGCGACGGCCATCCGCTCAATACACGATGAAACGTCGGTGAGCAAGCTATTTATTTAGACGATTTATAGCGCAGGGCGTGGGGGCCACAATTCCAAAAGGTAATGTCATGCCGAGCCCTACGCCTGTCATTCTGAGCGAAGCGAAGAATCTGCTTTTCCCGGAAGGCCGTCCAGCATAAGCAGATCCTTCGCTTCGCTCAGGATGACAATGGATTTTGACCGGCGGCCAGAGGCCGCTGCTCCAATTACCGCGGTAATATGTAATCCTCAGGAAGGGATTTAATTTATGGCCCAAGCTTTAAAGATCAATGCCGAGCTTCGAAACGACCGTGGAAAGAACGCCGCGCGGCGTTTGCGTGTTGCGGGACACGTGCCCGCTGTGGTTTATGGCGGAGCGGCGGAGGCGGTCGCGGTGTCGGTAAATCCCCGCGAGCTTGCGCCGATCCTCCATTCGGGAGCGGGCCACACCTCCGTGCTGACGATGGAGATTCAGGGCCGCGACCCCGTGCGCGTGATGCTGAAAGACTGGCAGACGGAGCCCGTGCGCGGCGCAATCCTCCACGTGGATTTTGTCCGCGTGACGAAGGACACGCGCGTGAAGATCAAAGTGCCCATTCACGCCGCCGGCGAGCCCAAGGGCGTGAAGCTGCAAGGAGGCATTTTCGAGTTTGCGCTGCGCGAAGTGGAAGTAGAATGTCTCCCTGACGATATTCCGGAGAGCATTACCGTCGACGTGACCGAGTTGACCCTCGGACAGAATATTCGCGTGAGCCATCTGCCGGTGGCTGCAAACGTCAAGGTTTTGAGCGACCCGAACCGCGTGGTCGCTCACGTCGTGGCGCTGAAGGCTGAAGAGGAAGTGGCGGTGGTCGAAGGCGTCGAAGCAGCGGCCGCCGAGCCTGAGGTCATTCGTAAAGGCAAGGCCGAGGAGGAAGGCGCTGAGGAGGGAGCCGCCGAGGGTAAAGAGGGCAAAGGACAGAAAGAGAAGTGACGAGAGACAAGGGTCAAGGGACGAGAGACAAGTGACAAGTACGAATCCCATGTCTGACCCTTGTCATTCTGAGCGGAACAAAAAATATTAACGGTTGCTGAAAAACGTGTAGCGGCGGGTTTATCCCGCCACGCCGGAATTGCAATGATTCGATTTGTGGGGACGTAAAGTCGCCGCTACGACGTGCGACCTCGGTTTTCGGCAATCTGCTAAATCGTTGGCAAGAAAAAGAGTGAAGAATCCTGGTCCTTGCTTGTCACTCATCACTCGTCACTTGTCACTCTCTTTATAAATGGCGGCTCAAGAGACAGGCGGACGTAAGCTGATCGCGGGTCTGGGCAATCCGGGTTACGAATATTACTTGACGCCCCACAACCTCGGTTTCATGGCCGCCGACCGGATTGCGGAGGATTGCGGCGTCGAGATTTCGCGGCGCGAGGCCCAGGCGCTCACGGCGCGCGCCCGAATCGGCGATACGGAAGTGGTGCTGGCCAAGCCGCAGACTTACATGAATCTGAGCGGCCTCGCGGTGGTAAAGTTGCTTGACCGGTACGAAATTCCCATCGAGGATCTGATCGTGCTGGTTGATGAGGCGGCCCTTCCGCTTGGAACCCTGCGCATTCGCCCGAACGGCAGCGCGGGAGGCCACAACGGCCTTAAGTCAATTATTGGGGCGGCGGACTCGGACAATTTTGGGCGTATCCGCATGGGCGTCAAACCCGATCATCCCGTCGAGGATCTCTCCTCATACGTGCTCGGCCGGTTTCGAAAGTCGGACCTCGAAACGGTGGCCGGGATGGTTGAGCTTGCCGCGGAAGCGGCGAACGTTATGGTTCGTGAGGACATTCAGACCGCGATGAATCGCTATAACCGTCATCCTGAAAGATCGTGAGGCTTCATGCATAAATACGAAGTGATGTTTATTATCCGGCCGGACACGCCGGAAGACGAAGTGGACAAAGTGGTCAGCCAGATGGAAGGCTTTGTGACCGGCGCTGGCGGGAAGATGGAGAAGATCGAAAAGCTGGGCCGCCGGAGGCTGGCCTATCGCATCGAGCGGCAGCGCGAGGGATTTTACGTGCTTTTCGTGCTCGAAGGACTTCCGGCGGCGGTCAATGAGCTCGAGCGGCGCATGAAAGTGACCGATGCCGTCCTCAAGTTCATCACCGTTCGCATCGATGAGGAGCAGAAACGGGCCGCGAAACTAGCCAAGGCGCGAGCCGCAAAGCAGGCCAAGCGGCCGAAGGCCAGCCCGCCTCCGCCTCCGGCGGCGCCGCCAGCCGAAACCGAGGCGCCTACAACTCAGGCTTAAAGGAGCCATCGCATATGCCGATGATGAAGAGAAACAACCGGACCGAAGGGCGCCCCGCGCGGCCCGCCGGGCCGCCGGGAAGCTCCGGTGGGCCGCGCCGCCAATTTTTCCGCCGCCGCAAGGTCTGCAAATTCTGCCAGGAAAAAATTGACGTGGTCGATTATAAGGAAGCTAGGATGCTGGGCCAGTTTATTTCCGAACGCGGCAAGATTCTGCCCCGGCGGCTTACTGGCACCTGCGCGCCGCATCAAAGGCTGGTTGCGTCCGCGATCAAGCGCGCGAGGAATATCGCCTTGCTTCCGTTCGCAACACAACTGTAGTGTTATGTCACCGAAGTTCGTTGGTGAAGTTCTCCTGTTTCCAGGGGTCGGGTTCAGAGCCCCGTCAGGGGCGGAAGAAGGTAGCCCAGGGCGGAAGCCCTGGGATCAAGCGGCCCTCACCCCGCCTTCAGAGTCTGTGTGGCAACTGCAGTTGTAGCGGCGGCCTCTGGCCGCAGCGTCACACTGCGAACGCTGCGCTACAAGAAACGCCGGCCACAGAGGTGAGTCGAAGCTGACACCCATTAGCACTCTTGGAGAAAAAATATGGAAGTGATCCTGATTGAAAGTGTCGACAAACTAGGAAGCCGCGGGCAGATCGTCAAGGTGGCCGACGGATATGGGCGGAACCACCTGCTGCCGAAAAAACTTGCCATTGCCGCAACCGCGCAGAACCGGAAATGGGTGGATCAACAACGCCAGAAATTCCTGAAGCAGGAGGCGAAGGAGCGGGCGGACTCTGAAGACCTCGCCAAACTCGTGGAAGAGGTGCGGCTTGTCTTCAAGCGCAAAACCGGCGAGCACGGGGCGCTTTTTGGCTCCGTCACCGCAATGGACATCGCAGAGCAGCTCGCGGCCCAGGGTTATAACATCGACCGCAGAAAAATCCACCTCGCAAACCCATTGAAGACCATCGGCGAGCACGGCGTTCCTTTGCGGCTTCACCGCGACGTAACGGCCACGCTTAAGGTTTCGGTCGAAGGTGAAGGCGAAGCTGCGCCAGTTCCGGCTTCCGCGCCCGCCGCCAAACCGGAGAAAACCTAGAAGTCTTGTAGCGCAGTATTCGCCGTTTAACGCTGCGGTCTTTGCCATGAGGCGCGAAATTGCTCCCTCTCCCGCGGCTTGCGTCAAATATTTCAGCATCCCTCGGAGCGCCTTTTCCCGGCGCAGAAACCTTGTTGACGTTTCCGTTCGAACGAGTCAATCTTTAGCCAATGCCAGCCGGTTCCCTCACCGAAAAACCCGCCCCCCACAACCTCGAAGCCGAAAGGGCCTTGCTGGGGTCTATTCTGCTCGATAACGCCGCGCTCAACGTGGCTCTGGAAGTTCTGACCTCGAATGATTTCTATTCGGAAGCCCACCGGATGGCTTTCCAGAAAATGGCGGAGTTATCGGAAAAGAACCGCGCTGCAGAGTTGGTGACGCTTTCCGAGGAGCTGGCCAGGGACGGATTGCTCGAAAAGGCGGGCGGGCCGGCTTATCTGGCGTCACTCACGGACGGCGTGCCTTTCGGCTCCACGGCCAACGTTTCCGAATACGCGCGCATTATCAAAGACAAGTCCCTCGTCCGCAATCTGATCAACGCTTCACACAATATTATCGCCCGGTGTCTCGAAGGCGCGGATGACCCTGAAACGCTCATCGATCAGGCCCAGAGCCAGCTTTTCGAGATCGGCGGGAAAGAAGTTCAATCCGGTTTTTTCCGCGTCCAGGATATCGTCAAATCAAGCTTTGGCACGCTCGACGTGCTCTTCGACCGCCGCCAGGGCGTGACGGGCGTCGAGACGGGGTTTGAAACGCTTGACAGCATGACATCGGGGCTTCAGCCCGGCGAACTGATTATCGTGGCGGCGCGGCCATCGCTCGGCAAAACGGCTCTTGCTCTCAACATCGCCTCCCACGCTGCGACCCTGCAGAAAAAGGCGGCGGCTGTTTTCTCGCTGGAGATGAGCAAGGAATCGCTTTTGATCCGGCTCCTCTGCTCCGAAGGGCGAATTGACAGTCATAAACTTCGCACCGGTTTCGCCAGCCAGGACGATTGGGTGAAGATGTCGAAGGCGCTGGGCCGGCTCGCCGAAGCGCCTCTTTTCATTGACGACACCCCGGCGCTCAGCATCATGCAAATTCGCGCCAAGGCGCGAAGGCTCAAAGCCGAAAAAGCTCTCGACCTGATGATTATCGATTACCTCCAGCTCATCACCGGTCATGGAAGGTTTGAGAGCCGCAACCAGGAAGTGAGCTATATTTCCCGTGGATTAAAAGCCATCGCCAAAGAGTTGAACGTCCCCGTGATTGCGCTCTCGCAGCTCAGCCGCGCCCCCGATGCGGGCAAAGGACGAGACCCTCAGCTCTCCGATCTGCGCGATTCGGGGTCCATCGAGCAGGACGCGGACATGGTGATTTTCATTCACCGCGCCCAGGCTGACCCCAATTCGGACGATCCTGGGGTCATCACCAACCTTGACATCGGCAAGCAGCGGAACGGCCCTACCGGCCCATTTAAGCTCGTGTTCATCAAGCCCTACACGCGCTTTGAGAATTACACCTCAGCCGGCGATGAGATGGAGTAGCAAGCTGTTAGATCGTGGCCGCCCGGCGATTCGGAAATCTAAATCATTCCTGTGATCACAACCCCTGACAAGCTGCTGCGCCCAACGTGGGCGGAAATCTCGTTGCCTGCGCTGCAGCGCAACTTTGCCCGCGTGCGCGAGCTGGCGGGCGCCCGCCAGGTGATGGCCGTGGTCAAGGCAGACGCCTACGGCCACGGCGCCGTGCAGGTGGCCAATCTGCTTGAACAATGCGGCGTGGATTGGTTTGGCGTGGCCACGGTCGAAGAGGCGATTGAGCTTCGCGTGGCGGGCATTCGAAAGCCCATCCTGCTGCTGGGTGGAATCTACATGAGCGACCCGGCCGCCTTGATTGAGCACGACCTCATCCCCACCGTCTCTTCCACCACCCGGCTCGATACCTACGCGGATTGCGCCCGGCGCTTCGCAAAGCCAATCGAGTTTCACTTGAAGATCGATACCGGCATGGGACGCCTGGGCATCCCTGCGAACCTGCTCGATTCGTTCGTCGACCACTGGCGCAAGCTGAACCAGGGATGCGGCGGCCTTCTGCGCCTGACCGGCTTCTTCACTCATCTGGCTTCCGCCGAAGACCTGGTGGCGACGCAAACCCAAGAGCAGTTAACTCTCTTCCGGTCCTCGCTCGAGCGGTTGCGCGGGCTGGGCGCGAATCCCGAATGGGTTCACGTCTCAAACAGCGCGGCGCTGCTTGGGCGCACCGATATCCAAGAGAACCTGATTCGCGCGGGCGCTCTGTTCTATGGCTACTGCCTCCCGCTCATTCTCCCGCCTCACGCTTCATTGCGGCCGCTTCCCGCGTTTGAGCCGGTGCTCTCCTTCAAGTCGCGCGTGGTTTTTATCAAAGACCATCCGGCCGGCGCGCCGCTCGGCTACAGCGCGTCGTTCTTCACTCGCCGGCCTTCGCGCATCGCCACGCTTCCGGTGGGTTATGCGGACGGCCTCAACCGCGCCCTCTCGAACCGCGGTGACGTGATCGTGCGCAATGGCTACGCGCGCATCGTGGGCAACATCAGCATGGACCTGACCCTGGTGGATGTGACGGATATTCCGGGCGTTTCGGTGGGTGATGAAGTGACTTTGCTCGGCAAATCAGACGGCTGCTCCGTGACCGCAAACGAAGTGGCGCGCCTGCTCGGAACCATTCCCTACGAAGTGCTCTGCTCGGTCGGCAAGCGCGTGCCGAGAATCTACATTGGGAGCTGATTGAGGCTTAGTCGTGCCGGAAGACACCCTCGCCCACCTACGTTGAAGCCATTATGGGTGGCTGAAAAAGCTCGGGGAATAACCGGCGGTAAATCGCCACGCCCAGCGCCGCGTGCATTCCCATCTCTTCAAGCGCCCGGATTTCCTCGTCCGTCGTGATTCCTCCCGCTGCGGTGATGGGCAGCGTGGTGGTCTCGCGGAGTTTACGAAACCAATCGAGGCGCGTCCCCTGATGTTTCCCTTCCACGTCAATACACGTACATAGGAATTCGGAGCAGTAACGCTCAAGCTCTGGCAGCGCCTCGCTCGAAGTCAGCGGCAAGACTTTCTTCCAGCCGTGAATCGCTACATGGTCGTCCAGGCAATCGACCGAGATCATCAACTTGTCCCACGGAATGGCAGCGGCCAACGCTTGCAGGAAATCGTGGTTGACGCCAGTCGAGGTAAACGCGGAGCTCCCTACGATCACTTTCACCGCGCCCTGCCGCACCACTTCCTGCGCCCGCTCAACGCTGCGGACGCCGCCGCCCACGCGGCAGGGTTTGCGCGCGGCAAGCTGGCGGATGATGTCCGCCTGCGCGTCGCGGCCCATCGCGGCGTCAAGGTCGATCACCTGAATCTGCGGATAGGCGGCGAAGCGGTTGAGCACGGCCAAAGCGTCGGGCAGCTCCAGGACCTTGGAGTTTTCCCGGCCCTGAACCAGTTGCACTACTTTGCGGCCCATCAAGTCAATGCAGGGAATAAGCATAATGAAACAATTAAGATTAATCCTCCCCCGGCAGAACACGGACCTTTGTATTTGTAGCGGCGGCCTCTGGCCGCCGGTCTTTACTCTTAAAAACCGGCGGCCAGAGGC
>JBOGJY010000132.1:0-2106 GCA_050745325.1 Terriglobia bacterium | reverse complement strand
CTAAAGACTCGCTAGGCTTCGTTCCGTGAATTTTATGCGTTCTCCCATTCTCTCCAGGCGTTTTCTAATCTTTGGGGGCGACTGCCTTGTAGCTCAGAGTTTTGCTTTTGAAACTCTGCGGCATTTTAGCGGTCCCAACGAAAAGCCGCAGCGTTTTAACGGCAAAACTCTGCGCTACAAGGCTTTTTCCAATATCGGAAATCTGAAATCCAACATTGGAAAAGCAGCGCCCCACCAAAGCCTAGCACAGGACATTGAGAATTTTGAGACAAACGAGATAAATGGGACGGTTTTCGCTCGCGGCCTCGTTCCCTGCCCTCCTGAGATCTTCGGCCTGGCCAGGACGAGCTCCGCGCAGGGTTGCTGGTGTTTTATAAGCGGATACTTCGCCCGGCAGGATACTATGACCTTTCAGCGGCTTGTTAGAATGTCCCAGCGAGGCCGCACAACCCTATCATCTTTTTCAGCATATTCGCTTTTTTCAGGCTGTACAAATAGCTGACGCTGGAGTACCTTTAACCGTTCCAACAGAAGGAACAAGCAGGAACTGGCCGATTGCAACCGGGGAGTGAAATCTGCATACGAAACGGATGAAAAAATGAAGCGCATTGTGCAACTTTTAGCCGTCCTCGCCACGCTTACGATCATTATCGAAGGCGCCGGGCTAAGAGCGCGGAATAAGTCTTCCGGCCCTTCGAACGGCAGGGGGGGCGCCGCAGCCGCTTCCGCCATGCTGGCTCCAACGCCGCCCATGGGATGGAACAGCTACGACTGTTACGGTGGCGACGTTAACGAGCAGGAAGTGAAGGCCAACGCTGACTATGTGGCCGCGCATCTGGCGCGTTACGGCTGGAAGTACATCGTCATTGATTATTACTGGTATTACGCCGCGGGCACAGTGAAGGGTACGCCCGTCATGGACGCCTACGGGCGGCTCCTGCCCGACCCGAAGCGATTCCCATCGTCGGCCGGAGGCCAGGGTTTCAAACCGCTCGCGGATTACGTCCATAGCAAGGGATTGAAATTCGGCATCCACATCATGCGGGGAATTCCTCGCGCCGCGGTGGCGCAGAATCTGCCCATTCTCGGCGCCAAGGCTCACGCCCGCGACGTGGCGAACCTGCTGAACGGCTGCGCGTGGTCGAAAGCCATGTATGGCGTTGATGCCTCAAAGCCCGCCGGGCAAGCCTATTACAACTCCATTGCCAAACTCTACGCCCAGTGGGGCGTTGATTACATCAAGGCGGATGACATGAGCCGCGCGGAAGACCCTTGGGGTGAAATGTATCACCGGCCAGAGATTGAGGCGCTTCGCAAGGCGATGACGGCAACTGGCCGCCCGATGGCGCTGAGCCTGTCACCCGGTCCAACGTCACTGACCGACGCTGCAAACGTAGCGCATTATTCTCAACTCTGGCGAATTTCCAACGACGTTTGGGACAACTGGCAGCAGGTGGCTAACCAGTTCGGATTTTGCCGCCATTGGGCCGCATATGGGGGGCCGGGCCATTGGCCGGATGCGGACATGCTACCTCTCGGCCACCTCTGCATTCGGGGCTTCGGAGACTCAGCCAGCTTCAGACCCCGCATGACGCATCTTACGCACGATGAGCAGCGCACGCTTATGACGCTCTGGTTCGTTTTCCGCTCGCCACTTATGATTGGCGCCGACCTGCCCACTTCTGACGCATTCACGATCTCCCTGTTTACAGACCCGGAGGCGCTGGCTGTGGATCAGCACAGTTCCTGCAACCGGCAACTGTTTGCGCGCGGTGAGCAGATTGGCTGGGTCGCTAACGTCCCAGGCGGTCGTGGCAAGTACGTGGCTCTCTTCAACCTGGCGGACTCCGGGTCGCAGAAGATTAAGGTTTCGTGGAGTGAGTTGGGGTTCCAAGGCCGGTGTACGGTGCGCGATCTTTGGGAGCGGAAGGACGCAGGGGCGTTCAGCGGAGCGTTTTCGGCGGAAATTCCATCCCATGGCGCAGGGCTTTACAAAGTGGAACCTGGTTCGAACCCCTGACAAGGAGTTACACAGGAGTTGCAACAGGTTGTAGGGGCGGCCTCTGGCCGCCGGGCTTTACTATTAAAAAACCGGCGGCCAGAGGC